>JAIJLI010000003.1 GCA_022722495.1 Dialister sp.
AAACCGAATGTATTGGATACCGCAAGAACCTCGTTGCGCACGGATTTCATTTCGTCCCCGGTCAATCCGGTGAACTGCTGCGTCAGTCGTGTGGCTTCCATCAATCCCTTGTTGTAGTCATACCACCATTTGAATGCCATTCCTGCGCCTGCCACACCTGCCATAGCGAGGAAATAAGGGTTGGTCAATAAGGAAAGAGCCGTATTTTTCAACGCACCAAACTTTACCTTTAGGTCTTCCACGGACTTTCCCATTTCCATAACCTTTCCGATTCCAGTATCATCAACAACATCAAAACCGAAAAACTCGGTGTTCTGCAGGTCGTCAGCCGCCTTCATCATGGAATCGTAATAGCTACCGACACTGCGCTGAAATCTTCCTGTAGCCTCCTCAGCCTCTTTCAGTTCCTCTATCAAGTCTTGGATATGCTCCTGCATCTCCTGACCCTTGGAACTCTCACGCTCGGCACGGCTCATCTCATCGTAAGCCTTGGTGACATTGGAAAGCTGGGCACGCAACTGCTTCAAGCTGCCCTCCTGCTCGTTCTCTGTGCGCACGTTGTTCTGGATTTCCTTCTGCAGGACACGCACGTTGTACTGGTACTCCTTGATGGTTGCGTTGATGGCTTCCGTCTGAACCTTCATTTCGTTTGTCGTGATGGTCTTGTCTTTCTCCTGCTGCTGCAAGTCCTTGATGCTTGCCTTCAACTGGTCTATCTTTTCCTTGTATCTGATGATGCCATAGATTGCATCCTCGTACTTGACCTTGATGTCAAGAATCTGCTGTTTGTCTTCACTTACCATAGTTTTTTCTTTTAGTTGTTCAACTCTATCATTGTAACCTCACAATATCCGCTGCTTGTTGTCTTGATTTCAAGAACTGCAAAATACGCTCCGTACTGCGCAAGGTACACTGGCTTCGTTTCGTCAAAATCTAGTATATCCAAATCCGACAGATTGAGCCGTTCCGTGATTACGTGCGCCCTGGCGATACTTGCTGCAAGCTGCTTGTACTTCGTATCGAATATGTTCTGAAGGTCAATACCAAATCGAAGTGCAGCTTGCTCCTTATCCTCTCTTAGCGTCATTATTCGCTCCTTGCATCCCTTATACTCTCCACCATTCTTCATGCCGAAAGAATCCAGTGTTCTTATCGGTATGCGGTTGTCATCGCTGGCTGCAAAAGGTAGCGTCCACGTGTCCTGCTCATAGTCCAAAGTCTGGTTGCTGATTACGAGGTCTGCATCATAGTCCCCGGTTGTCTCTTCGTCTTCCTTCCACTTGTAGCGGTTGTGTTGCATAAAGTCTGAAACGGAATACTCGCTTTTCCGTGGTGCACCTTGGCGGTCATACGGAATGAGTTTTCCGCTCCAGTTGTAGGCATTCGCCTTGTTGCTCCAGACGCTGGAAAACATAACGAACTGTACTTGCGTGCTATTTGTCAGCTGTCTAGGGAACGAGCCAGTTATCAAAGCCAGAAACTTAATGAAGTTTGTTATCTCGATTTCAGGCAGGTTTATGCCGATAGGGAAACTTCCACCAATCGGAACGCTGTCCCCACTCTTGACGCTCGCAGTGATTTTGCCGCCATAAACGGAAGGCATGTTGACTGTGTTTATTCCGTGCATGATAGTCTCAAACGTCAGTACATCGTCCTTCTTTAGCGATATAGTGTTTGTCCCTGCCGAAAGCAAATAAAGATAGCCATCGATAGCATATCTGCGTAGTACGACCGGGTACTTAACCTGTCCATCCTCGTACTTCAAATCTCCGAACTCGTATTCCTGCGTGGATGCCTCACCTCCAGTAGTACTTGGTGTTGTTACGGTCATTTTCACACCCATAGGCAACTGAATCTCCGCTGCGTCTTCAAACTGATGTCTGACGTAGTATTGCACTTGCACATCAAAGGTCAGTTCGCAATCCTTCGTTATCGTCAGTTTCTGTACATCGCTGCCAGTGCTTGGTGTGACTGACGTCAATGAGTTGTTGACGGAAAAGGAAAGTGCTCCCAGTCCGTCACGGCTCTTAACGTCTGCGGTCAGATTACCGATGATTGTCTTGTCGTCTGCCTTGTTGTTGATGATAGGCACAACGAGGTTGTTCAACATCTTCTTTGCTTCATCATCCTGCCAAACGAAAGATACGCCCGACTTCCTCGCTATCCTTGACAATAGCCAGTTTACGGTCACACATGGCTGCAAGAATTTTGGATAAGTCTTATATTCGTTCACCGCCACCTCATCGCCCACGAAATCCTCTTTATTATCGCCATCTATCATTTCGTACATAGGCGTAAGTCCGGTAACGGATAGCGATAAAGTATCATAATATTCGGCAGGCGCATTCACGACAAGATACGCAGCTCTCGTCTCTCCTCTGATGGTGTATACTTCCAGCGTCTCATCTTCTCCGCTCACGGATATAACCCGCATGTACTTATCCAGTACCGCATAGCTTCTATAATCGCCCTTTCCTTGCGCTTGCACATTTGCCGTTGATGATGGCAAGAAGGGGATGAGAGCACAAATCGTGTCCGGTGCGTTCTCTATATTTCCACTGATGTACTTTCCTACCTCTGTGCCAGTTCTGATGCGTCCACGGCTAGGCGGGTATTGTGTCGTGGTATACTTATTCCTCTGCACCAGATTAATACCAAAGTTATCTTTACTCTCAATTCGGTATGGATTGTAATAAGCAAAGAATATCCCCTTGCTCACGGCTTCCTCCCTTGTGTTCGGTGTGTTGTACTTTTCAAAAAGCACTCTGTCTGTCACTCCCAGTTCGTTCAGTTTCATTCCGCTCTCCAGTAGCTTCGTGAACGCTGGCATTATACCCCAATAGATTGAGGTCTCGATATTTTCCTCGATGCTCAGAACGTTCAAACGTCCGTCCTTGATAATTTGAACACCTCCACGGAAATAACTGCACTTATGGAAAATATAGGGGTATCTGCTGCCGCTCTTCGGTCTGTCCGCTTGCTGCAATACTGAAAGATTATGCACCGTCCGTGGTAACTGGATGGTGTACGTGTAGTTTGAGGTCATTTTTGTGACGTCACGAAAAAGGTTGCTCTTGATGTCGAGCACCACATCGGTGTTCTCCGGCAAGTCCATCAAAACACCGTCAATGTAAAGTTGCTGATCTATCATAGTCTCTGAACGTTAATGTTGTTAATAATCATTTCGCACACGAAATCCTGCAAGCAAGCTGTGCTCTTCGTGTAGCTTCCTGCCTTGATTGTTACGCTCATCCACTGGTCTTCCTCTTGCGTCCAGTCTCCCCCTAGGTACATGTCAACGACTGGGCTGCTGGCTAGGTCTTGTAACATATCGAACGTATCACTGTCAACCAACGGAGCACAAAGTTTGATTGAGTCCGTACGATCATATCCCTGCCTTCTTCCATTATCGCCATAGTAGCCGTATAGATAATCGGCTAAATTGTTGCGTATGAAACTCAGGTCGCTGGCTATCTCCCTCGTTTCCTCCCCAGCCGCAAAGAGCCAATAGCGGATGAATCCGTGACGGTCAATCCAACGCAGATAGATACCACTCTCAGCATCGTCTCTGTCGATGCGTAACAATAGTGACTGCTTACCTCCGGTGGTTAATCTGAAAGTAAGGTCGAAAGTATTGTCAAACGTTCCCTGCTGAATCTCTCCATCATAATCGTATATGTTCCAGTATTTTGCGCCACTAGGCAATATGCCTGCGTAGAAATCCACCATACCGTTAACCGGAATCTTCAGTAGCTTATTGGGTGCTCCCTCGTAACCGATTAGTAGGTTTGCGTTCAACTTGCTTAAATATATGCCAAAGGTGAACGGATAATGAGTAAACCATGTAAGCCGTTTGTAGCCGTTCCACGTCTCCCCATACTTTGGTGCGCCCCAAACCATGTTCGTAGTGAAATCGATGCTCGCAAGCTGTACGTTTCCGGCATCGTATGCGTTGACCTCGATACCCACGAGAATGTTTAGAACGCTGGAATCATAGCTTATTGTCCAATCATAGGCTGCATGGATACGTCCGTCAAAAAGAGCTTGCACGTATGTCTTGAAGTCCGTTATGCAACTGCCGTTCAACGTTTCCACATTGTAGGAACGTTCTATGTTGTTATATCTGATTATTACCTCAATCCACGATAGGTTGCTTCCGCTCGCCTTGATGATGCAAGGCAAGAATGCGAAGCCTACAGCGTCCGGGTATTGGACCGTGATATTGTTTTTCTCTGTCTGTCTCATACCGTCTCATTGTTTAGTTTGATACTTCCCACCGACTGGTGGATTAATGAAATAAGCCTCTGCCCCAGCCGCTTCATCGTGTCAGGCACAACATTGCTGTATACGTCAGCCCTGCCGCCCGTCCGGTGCAGTTTAGAACCCTTGTTGGCGATGGTGTGGGCGATGGCTCCTGCCATGCTCATGTCGCCACGCTCTTGTGGTGTATACTTGTGCTGCCGCTTGGTTTTGTAGGGGATAGGTCTGCCGTGCAGTCCCTTGTCTTTCATCCACTGCCGGATGATGCCAGCAAAGCCGTATGGTATCTTGCCTGCTCTTCGTCCGGTCTCCAGCACTCCGAATGGCTTGTGTCCCCAGAGGATGGTTTCTTCCTCGCTGGGCTGCTCCACCTTTAGGCTCGCTATGGTGCGCCCCGATGCGTTCTGTCCGTTGATTCTGATGTGGTTGATGATAAGCTGCCTTGCTCTCTCCACTTCCTCCCTCATTATCATCGATGCCGCCTTGGGGTCGAATTGAATGCCTCCCTTGCTCATACCTCACACCCTCCTATGCTCTGTGTCAGCTGAAGGGAGTACATTACGCCCGACACGATCGTGCTCAGCCGCTCGATGATGGTCTCGTAGTACTGCTGCCCTTCCAGTGGTTCAAACTGGTGCGACTGGTTGATGGCTCGTATCATCCTCGCCCCTGCCACCTTCATGCGGTCGATGCACTCTCCGTTGTCTTCTCCATCCGCTGCCCTTGGTACGGTGTCGAGATAAGCCAGGGCAACGTTCACGGTGTCGTATACTCTGCCGTTGCGTATCTCTGTCGTGCCGCTGGCAGGGATAATGCACACGATAGCCGGGTAGCTTAGTTTCTCCAGCTTGGTGTCCGCTGTGTCCCAGTCCTCAAAAAGGTAGGTGTAGTCTGGTAGCGTGTCTGCTGCCAACTGCTTTAATGTTTCTCTTATTGTTTCCATAATTATCTAGATTTACGTTTCATTTCCTCTGCCTGCAACTTCTGCAGGTTCCTCTCGTACACGCTTCTCTTGTTGTCCATCTCCATGCACTTGTAGATGCGAAGCCATGGGGTCTTCAATACTTGGTCGTGGTCGCTGATGCCCATCCTTACCGCATACCAGTCCAGCATGCCGAACAGTCCGAACCGCAGGGTATCGATGCCTGCCTCCTTCTCCAGTCTCGTTGGCTTCGCTGTGTCTGTGCTCTCGAAAAGTTTATTGATGCGCTCGACCTCTGCTGTTACCCATCCGATGAGCATAACGACATCAACCGCCCTAGCCTGCTCCACTTCCTTGTGGCTCAGACCGAGGACGGTTGTCACTATCTGATACAGACTTTCTTCGCTGTCCGGCAGCTGGGAAAGGTCTATCAGTTGCCCGATGGAAAGTCCGTTGAGATTGTCGGGCACTTGTTTTCCTCCGACAAACGCTGGTCGTGGCTGCTTGCCGATTTTATAGCTGGTGTGTCTTGCCACTGCCAGCCAATACTTGAATGTCGTGTTATTATCCATACGCTTTATATTCTTGTTGTTATCTTTGCCTTAATACGTGCGCCCTAGCCGTTCCGTGACTTGCTACGGATAACTTCTTCAAGGCTACGTATCGTATTGCGTCTATGCCGTGGTTAAATGCGTCTATAGGCTGGTTCGTGGTCTCTCCATCCCTTGACTTCTTCCACTTGTATTGCTGCATGTTCCCGATGATACCGTGGCTGCGTCTTGTTATGTTGATTCGGAAACGCTTCAAGATGTCGATGCCGTTGTTGATACTGTCCGCTCCCTTGGTGCTGCCGATTATCCACAGCCCTCGGTTGTGTATCTCCTGAATGCTCTTAGGCTCTGCCGAATCCGCAATGATAAGGTCTCGTTTCGTCCGTCCTTGTTCCTTGCATCGGTCTGCGATGTCATCGTTCGTCATTCCAGGCTGGTAGATTTCTTCGTCCACCCATAACTCTCCGTGCGCCAATATAACGTGCTCCAGCGCAGTTGGGTCGTTGGTGAATCCGAAGTCCATACCCCTGCATTCCATCTTCCACTCCTCACGTGGTGGCAGCTTGTCAACGATGCCCCAGTTGGTGAAGATAAGCCCGGTTATCTTTCCGGTCAATCCTCTTGCGTAAACTCTCCAAAGTTCGGGGTCGTCAATCTCTTCAATTTTCTTGTGCTCCTGCTCAGTCAGGAATCGGTTGTTTCGGTGGTCGCTCAGGATCAGTCGGCAGTCATCCCTGCCGATGATGTTGTTGTGCACCCAAAACCTTGCACTTGGATTATAGTCGATGAACACCTGCTTTCGGGTTCGGATGGCAAGCTGCCAGAAGACTTCGTAGGGCACACCGTTCGCCTCGTTCACGAAGAGATAGTCACGCTTTCCGTTCTTAGCGTCCTGCGCATCCTGGTAACTCTTGAACTCGATGATTGAGCCGTTCTTTCCTCTGTAGCTGCTGTCGCTCTTGTTGTTCTTGAACCAGTCCAGCAACTCTGCCCTTGAGTGCAGTATGGTGTCGAGGTCTCGCATGGCTCCCACTTTCAAGTTCGGGAGGTCTTGACCGCACACCGTGATAATTGCCCTGGGGTGTTCAAAAGAAAGCACTATAAGACGCTGCATGATGGTGTATGTCTTCCCCGAGGACGTGCCTCCTTGGTTTACGAGAAACCTTGGCTTCACGTCCGCATTCGGGTCATACAGTTCACCAATAACGTCAAATAGTGCCATACTTTCAAACAATAAAAACTTAAAACAAATTTATGGTAAAATTATCATTCTCTGTCCAATCCCTCACGCTCGATTACTTCCTGCTCGCTGGATGCGCACTGGTGTCCAGAGTTGATGTAGCGTACCTCGATGCCGCCTTGGAATCCTGCGTTCAGGTCGAGCACGACCTTATCCAGTCCGAGCAGCTTGCAAATCTGCGTCTCTGCCTTGATGATGATGTCTAGGTAGCGTGGTTCTCCGAATCCTCGCTTCTCGGCATCGTACATTATCGCCTTGACGGTCTCGATTGAAATCTGCTTTCCTTGCTCATCTACGACTGGCTGTCCCTGCTGGGTCGATGTCTTTTCGTGGTAGTCTTCCTTGGATTTCTCCCAGGCTTCCCACGCTTCACGTATTACCAGCTTCAACCTTGCCACCTCGCTGGTTATTTTCTCGTCCGTGTCGGTCAGTCTCTCTTCCCTCCACTCCTTCAATAACCGCTGAATGTCGCAGTGTGCCTGATTGTATTTCGGTCTGTCGAGACGTTTGCGAACCTCTGCTGTGATTTCTCGCTCCGTCCATCCCTTGCGGTATAGGGGTGCGATAATCTGCAGGCGGTTCTCGATGTCGATTTTCTGCGCTCGATGTTTGTTGTTATTACCTTGTGGCATACGATTCTTGATTTAAAATTTCGCTCCGTTGTACTTGTATACGATGTTTCCCTCGCTGTCTCGTTCGTCAGCTGGCAACATTGCCCCTTCAAACATCTTGTATGGCGAGTGCGCTGCCTGCGGATTGTTCCAGCACCACTTCATGTAGTCGGCTGCGCTCATCGTGTAATACTTCGAGTACTTCTCTCTTGTTCCCAGGTTCATCGCCTTCTCCAGTCTCGCCCTCAAAAGGTTCTCTGCATCCAGCTTGATGTCGCTCCACCTCACGTATCCCTTGCGCTTGCAAATGTTCAGTGCTTCGCACATCTGCCCCCTGCTGTAGTTCCACGTTGGCGGCAATCCGCAACAACTTCCGTTGTGGCAAAGTTCCTTGAAGTGTGCGTCCGATACATAAAAGCGCATTCCCAGCTGGTCGCAAAGTTCCTTCATGTTCCTGAAGAACGGTTCTTTGACCTTGCGGTTCAGTCTCAAATAGCCGGACTGTACGCTGTACTTCTTGTAGAATGCGAGAATGTCGAAACCTGCCATCTTGCTGATGGTAGGCAACAATTCCCTCAATGTCGGGCTTCTCGTTTCCAGGCAGAAGAATTCAGTGCTCAAAGCTGTAGCCCCTCTGTTGAATGCTTCCTTGATAAGGTCGAGGTACGTTGGCGTGCTCACTCCGATGATGAAGGGTCTCAGTCTCAGCGTTGCCCCTCCTGCCCCTGCATTGGCGATGCGCTCGATGGCTTCCAGTCTTGCTTGTGGGCTTTCAACCCCTCGCTCTATTACTCTAGCCTTCTCTGCATCGCTGGTGATGATTGAGAACTTGAAGTTCCAGTTCTTCTGCCCTCTGATCAAGTCCATGTATCGCTCATCCTTGGTGAACCATGCTCCCTTGGTCGAGAAGCAAAGCGGATAGTCTATATCCTTGAAGAAGCGCAAAAGCTCCAGTGTCGTTCCGTACTTCCGTTCGAAGTTGTCGAACTGGTCGCTCATGCTTCCCCACTGCATAACCTTGCGAGCCTTGATGTATGGCGCAAAGTCTCCACCGTGCTTGTCGGGGTCAATGAACATTCGTTTGATGCGCTCAACGCTCACGTCTTTAACCTCCTTGTGCAGGTATTCCTTCTTCTTGCTGCCAATACCTCGCTGGTTCTGAGCAAAGCAATACATACAGCCAAAGCTGCAATTATTGTAAGTATCAAAAGCCATTGGCATTGAGCAGTCGGGAAACTCGTATGTTATTCTTGGCGTGTTGCCATAATGTTCTGCCATATCCTCATGAATTTATTTTGTTGATGATAAAGTCTGCGATTTGGTCTGCTGTCTGCTTCGTGGTGTCTATCGCTACAACGTCACACCCCGCAGTTTGCCATTTCTTTGCCGAGTGTGCCGATTCTCGCTGTCCCCGGATAATATCCTTGCTCAACGTTCCGTTCGACCGTTCTGCGAGCCTTTTCTGGATTTCTTCCAGGGGTGCGTATAAGAAAATTACAATCTGCCTGTCCGCATTGAACATTGCGTGCGTCAAGTTCGGACCCCAGCATTTAAGTCTCATTCCTTCGCAAATGATGCAGTCGGTGCTCTCCAGTGCCTTCTTCACGATGTCACGAAGTATGGTCGTACCGTTCAGGTTGTCAACACCTCCGTACTTAACATCGTATCGTCCTGCAAATGCAACTCCATCCTTGGTGCTGCTTATTCCGTTCGAATAGCTTTCGATTCCACCAAAGCTTTCTATCAGCTTTCGGGCAACGGTGCTCTTTCCGCTGGCGTTGGTTCCAATGATAAAAACACAAGTCTTTCTCATATTCGAGTTATTTTTGTTAAATTTCGCCTCTGCCGGATTGAATTGTTCAGAGCGGATAGTTTATCCATTTCAAACGTTTCTCCGACTTAAACGCTAAATTTCCGACTATTCGGTTTTTTCTTTGAGTTCGTCCACATCAAAGTTGCGCTTCTCGATTGCGTCAAGTCCCAGCATATCTGCCACGGCTTGTGCGTCCTCGCTGCGGTATACGATGATGATGCGCTGCTCTTCGTCCTCTGCTGGCTCGTAGGTCGTGGCTTCCTGCTGGATTTCCCAGGGGTTCAACCCCCATCGCTGCATATCGTCCACGTCAAATGCTCCCTTTAGCTTCTCTTCATCCCAGCTGCCAAAATAGACGTTATCCTTGATGATGAACTCGTCCGTCTCTTCATCGGATAGGCTGTCAGCAATAACGACCTCTACCTTTGGCTCTGCCTTCCACTTCTCCCAGTGGCTGCAAAGCTGCTGCTTCTCTCCATCGGTCAGTTTCACGGCAACGGCTTCTATTGCGTTCCTGATAGCTTCGTTTTCCATCTGCTCGATGTTGAGCAGGGCACGGAAGCGCATGTTTCCTCCGAGGATAACTCGGTTCTCATTACAGACGATTGGTCTCATCTGCAACATCTTCGGAAACGTCAGAATACTCTCAACGAGTTTCTGCATCTGCTGTGGCTCAATGCTGCGTGGGTTGTCTTGGTTCTCCACAAGGTCGTGCAGGTTGATGTTCTCGATTTTATTCTTCTCCATTGTCTTCCTCCTTTCCTTCTTGTCTTGGTTTCAGTTCGTCAAAGTTCCAGACGATGCGGTCGATATGATCAACTCCAAGCAGCTTGGCAAGGAATGGCTCATCGGCTGGCTTGTAGTGAATGATTACGTTCTCACGTGGCAAAACGCCATCGCCCATTATCGTAGGCAAGTCGTCAGGAGTTAAGTCTTGCCCTTCGATTTCAGGAGGTAGTTCCCCTGCGAATGGGTCGCCATCTTGGTCGTCCTTGTCTTTCTTCTTGCACTTGCTGGTGCTGCTTGCTTCCACTGGTGCTGGGTTCCAGACTGGCATACCCCAGTTCTGAAGCTGTGCGCTGTCCCATCGGTTCGCAAGGTCGTTGAAGTCCCAGTTGCCGAAGGATAGGTTGTCTTTAATCATGAACTCCTGCTTCTGTGCTTCCGTCAAGTCTGATGCGCTCACCACGGTTACTGTTGGCTGCTGCTGCCATCCCTGCCAATACTCCATCAATGCGGCTTGCTCATCATCGGAAAGACGCTGCTCTGCATCCAGCTTCACTTGAATGCCTGCTTCGTCCATCGTGACAATGTGCTGCAAGGCTTTCAGTCTCATGTTGCCACCCAATGCGTGGAAGGTCTCATCAACAACAATCGGGCGCAGGGTCAACATTCGTGGGAACACGATGATGCTCTGCACAAGCTTCTGAAAGTTCGCTTGACTTATCTCTCTAGGGTTCGCCTCATTCTCGCTGACCCTCGATAGTGCGATTTCTTCTGTTTTCATTTTCTTCTTGTTTTAAGTTCGAAATTCATGCTTATCTGATAAACACTGGCGCAAAGATACTACTTTTTTGCTTTAGTTGTTCGCTCTTTGCCCACTTTTAACTTTTTCCAACACTTCGTTTTATCTTATCCATCAAAGGCTCTGATGGTCTTCTGCAGGGTTGTCTGCGGTTTCTTCGGCATCACTCTGACCGGGTATCCTGCACAGACCCATGCGAGGAGAAGTGCGTCTCTCTGGTCTTGGTTCATTCTCGGCAACTTTTGTCCTGCGCTTACAAAATAAGCAATTTCGTCCTGCGTAATTTTTCCGTCCTTGCCTTTCCAACACTTCTTTAGTGGCTTGATAATCTCGAAGGGGATATTGTAATGTTTGCAGCACTCGACAATCAAGATTCCGGTCTGATGGTTCATTCCGGTAGAGCGTCCGATGGCTGCTGCCTTGACTGCTGTCATGAATTTACCAAGCACATGCCAGTTGCTCTTGTTGAGCCAGCCGCCTTCAATAACGACCTTAATCTTTTTGCAACTTTCGTTCATAGCCTTGAGGTAATCTATCAAAGCTGGGAAGTTCATCTTATAGGCGAGAAACTTCTTGTCGTCAAAGACTGCTCCAACTCCGCTTTCCTGATTGTCGGGGTCGATTCCGATTATAACTGTTCCTTTTTCCATTTTTTCTTTAAAGTACTTATTTTGTTCAAATTTCACGCATAAGCGTTTATTTTGTTTTGCTGGTGTAGTTTTACGCAACACCCTTTACGTGCGCATATACGTGCGCACATGCGTTATTATCCCTATCTTTCCCCTACCCCTTTCTTTCCCTTCTTTTCGGTTGCGATAGAGAAAGCTGGCAGGGATTCCGGAAGTTGTGCCTGCGCTTGCAAAATAAATGAATAACTTAATGAATGTATATGTTGCAGGGTTCTTCCTTCTTTCACCGCCAGCCGAATGAATAAAAGCATAATTTCTAACGATTTCTTTATCTTACTTCTTCATGTACCACCTCGCTTTCTTTGTTTGTTGTCAGACTTCCAGGGATGCGTTTCCGGCTCGCCATATCTAATTTCAAGAAATGTTATAAGTTATTTGTTCTGATAGGGAGCCATCCCCTTCTGTCCTCGCTGGTTAAAAACTCTATTATTGAACTCACGACCGATTATTCTTTTTGTTTTCTAGCAGCCATGCCAGATGCGCTGCCTGCTGCGGATTCTTGAACATGGAAAGAGCCTTCTCTACGTCCGGCTTCTTCCTCTCACGCATCGCTCTGTCGGCTACCCGGTTCTTCGTACCGTAGTTCCGGTAGTGCTTACTCCAGTACTCCTTTTGATACGCCCGGTATTTCTCGCGGTTTCTCTTTCGCCACTCTTTGGTGGCTTTCAGAATCTGTTCCCGGTGCTCCTGGTAGTACGTTCTGTTCTTCTCCCTTGTTGCGAAATCGCTCATTGCATTCAAGTATTACCTGATGTTCTACATATTGCTTGCGTGTCGGGCAGTATATGCCATTTAAGCAGTTTCGCCCGGTATCGCAAGCCTTGCATAATTCACTCGCCATACGTCCTAGAATGGCAGGTTCTCGATGTCGTAGTTTGTGCAGGCGATGTTCTCGTGTCCCTCGAATGGAATACAGTAGGCGAAATCTGCTGGTTTTCCGCTGTGGATACACAGGACTTTATATCTCCACGCATATTCATCTCCACGATCACGGACGAAGAACGCTGGCAGCCACTTATATTTTTTGTTGCACCGTACCAGCACCTTATCGAAAGGCTTAAAGGCTGGCTGCTCCTTCGCTTCCTTCTCTTTCTTCTCCCAGATGGCGCAATGCTTATTGAATAACTCGACTTCGTTCTCTGTCGCTTCTCTCAGTACCTCATGCAAACTGATATCCAGGTCAAAGGCTTGGTCGGTCACGAACTTCTCGTTCTCGATTTCGTACTGGTTGCCGAATGTCAGCGTGTCCTCGCTCTCGTTCTTGCCGATGAGCTTGCCAATTACCATTACCTTGCCATCCTCATCTTCCTCATCGAAAACATAGAGTTTGCCGATTTCAAACGTAAGTTTCTCCGGCTTTTCAATCTCCAGAGTTTCCCGGTTCAGCTTTCCACCAAAATGCTTCTCTAAAGTGTTGATGTAGGCATGGGCTTCATCATCGCTAGCTTTCCTAAACGTAAAAGTTATCATTTCAGATACTTCTTTGTTATAATCTTCGAAACATTCTTTCCACAGATAATGCTTGCTTTTAAATCTTGTGTAGCGATTATCTTTAAACCCTTCAAAGATAACATGTATGTCGCAATCTCTATGAACAAGCACGTCTCCCTTCTTGAAGAACTTGCTCCAGTCTCTCATTTCGTTGGAAGGGAAAAGCAGGACTTCGCCATCTTCAAGATACTTGCCTTCTTTGTTGAAGGTGAATTCACCGTTCCTGTTTTCAGTCCCAATCGCATCCCCTGCTTCCTTGTTGGTTGCAAGCCAGGAAAGGTCTACCCGTCCGCACATTGGCGTGTATAACTCAATGCCATTTGGCATACCTTTCAAAATCTCGTAAATATCAATATCTTTATTTTCCATGTTCTTATTGTTTTTTATTGTTTGTTGTTTTTGTTCTTGTTGTGATTTTCAACTACCCTTATCATTTCATCGGTTACGGTCTCGATGAAGTCAAGGCAGGAAACCTGCGCCTTGGTGTAGGCATCTGCAACCTTCTTTGTCGGAAGCATTCTCAATGCCACGGCAGTAGCTTCTTGGTGCGTAAGCTGTAGTTCGAGGATGGATTGCAGGAAATCCAGGCTCACGGTCTCTTCTCCTGCCAGTTCTGCAAGTCTCTTAGCCTTTTTCATTATCTCTACAGACCTGCGTTTCATTTTGTGTTTGAATTCTTCGTTTACTTCCATGTTCTGAATGTTTTTTATTGTTTATAACTTCACTCGTCCGAGTTTAAAATAAAGTTCCAACAGTTCCTGAGTATTGAGCCAGAAGTCGGTGTTGCCAACGTAGACGTGGTGGCGATGTTCGTCCGTGATGATTTCTATCTTTTTCATATTCTCAATTTCTGTTTATAATAAAATACCGATGACTGCTGCCGTGATTGTTGCCAAGAGGAGCAATGCAACCAGAAAGCAGCCTTCAAATTTTTCTTCATTGCCTAAAGTCTTCCATTGTCGGACAGCGTCCGCAATCGTTGAGAGTGCAATAACGCCATCCGTAGCTGCCACGATGAGCATCAAAAATGCGATCTGTTGTCTAACCATATCTCTTGTTATTTAAAAAGTTCCTGCTGTGGGTGGATGATGTCTGCACGTTTCTTCTTGGCTGCCCAGAGAAGGAGGTTGGTGTTCTTTGTTCCAGCACTCTTCTCCAGGTCTCTGATAATGCAGGTTAAGGCGTCTTGAACCGCTTCGCTCTCGTTACCGTAGAAGATGCTGAGGGTGTCGTATCGGCTCGGGTAGCCAGCCGGACTGTCATATCCATGCTTTCCCTTCTGTATGCTGTAGCCCCATATCCAGCCGAACTGGGTATTGGCGGTCATTACCTTCCATCCCCAGTTGTCTACTCCCTCTACGGAATACTCGATAACGTGCGGATTGATACAAATATCCTTGATGTTGTATTTGAAGCCTTCATGCTCTGCGACCGGCTTCTTGATGTCGTAGCCGTTATCGGTCAGCCATTTAAACCAATCGTCCGAGGTCTTGAAGACGAGCCCTGCGGCTCTGCATTCGTGGAAAAATAATTCATTCATGGCTATTCCCCTTTGATGTACTCAACAAGTGCCTCACGCTGCTCAGATGGCAGTGCGTCTGCGATACGCTCGGCAATCTCTTTTTGGTCTGAACTGTTCATTCTCTCGAAGGTGTCGGTAATGATGTCGGCAGCAGTTTCGTCTTCGAGATACCACATATTATCCTCTACCACGTCCGCTCTTTCTTCTTCTCCTGGTAAGTTCCTGAACATGTCGACCAAAAATTCCTTTTGGTCTTTATCCGATAAATTGTTGAACATATCCTCAAGGTCGATGTCAATGCTCTGATTATTGTATTCTGCCATAATTCTTTTGTTTTAAGTGTTTAAAATCTGTTTGCCTTATAATTTTACCGCCCGAAGCGTGAAAACGTCCCAGAGCGGCTGATTTTGCCCTCATCCGTTATTTTTCGGGCTTCCAGTCGATGCCCAGCCGTTGAAGAACTCCCTTCTCGTAGTATCTTGTCAGCGAATCCTTGGCAGGCTTATTGTTCGGGTTCTTCTTCAAGTCTTCGAGGTTCTGCTGGATTACCCACCGGAACTTGCTATCTTGGCTCTGCTGGCTCGCTGGCTGCTGACGCTTGGCTTGCTCGTAGAGTTCACCGATGCTCGGTCTTGCCGTTGCCGCAGGATCCTGCGCCTTGACTGCTGCCGATTGCGGCTGCTGGCTTGTGGCTGGCTCGTTGTTGAAGTTTCCTTCCAGCACCTTTGCAAAGTTCTGCTCATTGCCGAATATCCAATCAAACTTTCCGAGCCACCCATGCTTGTTGTTTCCGTTCATGAAATCAGATGCCATCGCAATGTCAATTACCCGGTACAGAGTTTTCACGTCTCCCTTGCATTGACGAACCCTTGCCTTGACCATCACCTTGCGGTTCTCGGTCATGAGCGTAATAGGCGGCATCGCACTCTTCGTCTCATCATGCTTGCGGTTCCAGTATTCCTTTACGGCTGCGTAGTCTATCTTTTGAGATTTCGAACCCTTGCCGCCACCGGGTGCTTCGGTCTTGACCGATGCACTCTCAATACCTTCTTTAGAAGGTTCTATATCTGTTTCTTTAGAAACATCATTAACATCTACATTATCATAAACATTATCATTTACATATACATTATCATTATCATATAAGGTTTTTGAAAAAACCTCTTGGTTTTGTTTGGTTATTTCTGAAACCTCTTGGTTTTTATCTAAACCAATTGGTTTTTGTTTATCCTCTTGGTTTTTTCTTGGTCTGCCACCCTTTTTGCCATTGGCTCGCCATCGTTCTACCTTCTCTTCGTACTTGGCTTTATTCCGTTTCATATCGTCAACGATAAAACCGAAAGCCATACGCACGACTGGTTCGAGACTGATAGTCTCCCCATCCCTTGCGTAGAGAAATATCGCTCTCGTCAGTTGCCCGAGTTGTTCATCGGTCAGCCCCTCGATAAGAGCGTAGTATGATGTGTATAAGATGAATGAATCGTTCATGATGCTTTATTCTGATAATGATAATTTCTTTTCCAGCTTCCGTTTGAGCACGGTGGCCATACGGATTTTGTTCCGCTGGCTTGTGTCGGTCGGTGCTGTCACTTCCCCACCTAGGGAAATATAATTTCCTAACTGGAGAATTATATTCCTTAGGTCGGTTTTTGATATAGGAACGTTAGCCATAAGCCCTGCCTTTACTTAATGAGCAATCTTCGTGCTCCCTGCACCTGCTTGATGTACTTGGCGCACGCTTTAGGATGGTCTGCCTGAAAAGCCTTGGCATCGAACTTCTCGCTTGCCTTCGGTGCTTTCCACGTTGCCAGCATCTTTCCGTTTCCGTCCACGATGCTCTCTGCGTCCCCGAAGAACAGCTTCAAGTTGTCCTCAATCTCATCCTGCTCGGTCTCCAGTTTCTTGTTCTGAACCTTGAGTTCCTTGAGCCTAGCAATCTGTTCAAGTATCTCCTTCGTTGCAGTCACTTCCTTGCCAGCTACATGTAGAGGAGACTTTAGGAGAACGTCTTGTGCGCTGTAGGCTGGCGGCTCTTGGTTGCCCACGATGTAGTCAAGCCAGAACTTGGTTATCTCGTCCCTCATCCATCCGAAGAATTCGGGGTCGAAGTCGATGTCACGGTAGCCGAACTCCCTGCCTGCTGTCAGCCAGGCAAGTGCTCCATCCTTGTATTCGCCAACTCCGAGGTTCATCTGTAGCTGGCAGAACCAATGCTTCGGGAGGTCGTCTGCATCTATCTGCATCTGCGTGGTCTTGCACTCTAGGATGCTCTTGCTCGCTTCGTTGTGCGTTGCCCCGGTTCTCCAGAAGGTGCGGTCAGGAGATACACGCAGATACGGAGTATCGGTGTTCGTGATGGTGTAGTCGTCAGTCGATGCCTTGATGATGTGGCAGTGGCTCTCTCGTTTAAAGAACTGCGCCACGGCATCCTCAAGCAGATGTCCTGCGACCATCGCAAAGTTCTCAACCTTTGGTGGGTCGATACCCTTCTTGCGTCTCCACAACTGGTATGGTGTTTCCCATGGGTTCAGTCCCAGTACTGTACCTGCCTCTGATGCGCCTATTCCCTTTGAACGGTTCTGCAACCACTCCTCTCTGCTTTTATATTTAATTATCTGCTTCATTGTCTTTTATTTTTATGTTTGCGGTATAATACATTTTCGCTGCTCCAATGATAAGCTGACGAACGAATTCATCCCTCTTCATTGAATGCACAAGTCCACTTGCGAGGATATCGGCTTTTCCGGAATAGGCAATATGGAAATCGAAGCTTTTGCCACCTTCTTTGCTTACATCCCCATTATCTTCTGCTGCAATCTGTAGAAAATTTCTTTCTTTCTCGTTTTCCTCGACCCATGTCTTGTATGCCTTGGCGGTTCTGTCAAAGTACTTGTCGATGGTGCTCTTGTGTTTCTGTTTGTTTTCTTTTTCTGCCATATTATTACTGAATGTTTAAAAGTTGCCACGGCTTCCCTTTGTAGGTTGTGATGGGAGCCCACCCCATAGGTTGTGCCGTGGCGGTTCGGGCAAACGTATAATATTATAAACTAAACTACTTCTTCGCTGCTGTTCCAGTCTTGCCTTGACTGCGGCTCATTGCCTTCTCAGCCTTCTTCTGTGCGTTCTCGGCTGCTGCCTGCGCCTGCTGTGCGATGGCTTCCTGCTGCTTCGGCTTCTTGAAGGTCTCCTCTACTGTGGTCGTACCTTCCTTGATGGCGTTGTACACACCGGCCAGCTTCTGAATATCCTCTGCCGTGACTTCCTCGGCTGATTTCTTGCCCAGGTATTCCAGCAGCATAAGGTCTGTTACCTGGTACACTTGGAAGCAGGCTACGCAGCTCTTCCACTGGCTCTGTACGCCAGTCTGCTTGATGTGCTCCAGTGCCTTTGCCTGCACTTCCTTCACCACGCTTGCAATCAATACCTGCGGCACGACCTTGCAGATTGCGTTACGCTGGGCGATGGCCACGGCTGCATTGCCAACCACCACCTGCATGTCCTGCGAGAAGGTGTAGCCCTTCGATGTCAGAATGCTGCGCTTCACTTCGACAGAGTAGGCAACGTTGCTCTCTAGGTCATGGCAGACGCCTTGTGCCGTGATGGTCTTGCCATCGTTGGCGATGATGCGGCCAGCGATGCGCAGGTTCTTCCAGCAGGCAGAAATGATTTCCGTGAACCTAACACTAGGACCCTCAATAACCGATACCTGGCCATCCTTGCCCTTGCGCTCCAGATGATAGAAGCAGTTGTAGGCTACATCATCGTCCATGGCTGCCAGTGCTACCATGTTCTGCTTGCACTGCATGATGTCTCGAGGGAACTTGTGCGCTGTGGCAATCTGTCCGTCAATCTCCGAGCGGTTGATAGCTTCCAGCATTTCGCCACCGCTCACATTGATAATTTCATTTTCCATAATTCGTTCTTTTTATTGTTCAACATAATCTTTTAATTAACTCTAGTGGAAGGCTGGGGATTCGAACCCCAGTTGATTGCTACCCCACCCTTGCCTGCTGCTGGTGGATGCCCTTCCGTTGCAGGGCGCACGCTGTCGTTTCCGCATACAACATGGTAAAAACAACTAATTTTAGATAACCTTGAAAAATGAGTTTTGCGTGCGCCCTTTGCCCTGCCGCTGCAGGGAGCCATATAATAATTGTTTAACATCGTAATCAAACCAGTTGAGCCATAAGGCTGTCGAGCCTGCTTTCCTCGAAGGCGTCCATCGGGTCTTGGTCTGCGTATTGGCTGTTCTCTTCCATCCAGTCGTCCATCACGTCCTGATAGTTAACGCAAACCTCGATAGCTTCCTCTAGCCGCTCGCTGTCGTTGTTGCTGTTCTTGTGCGTCACGACCGCTACGTTCCCGGTTCTGTCGCACCATACGCAGATGCCGCCTGCCTTGGTCTTGATGTCTACCCTTGCAACCGCTGGTCGCTGTGGCTCACGGTCTAACTCCAGCCAGATGGCATCGTACATTTTCGTCCTGCATTCCTCTATTATCTTCTTCATTCGTTACCTCCTCTCTTATTGAATATGTAACTTTGGAAGGTCTCACGGCACGACTTCAATACCTCGTTGTCCGTTCCGTCCAGTGGTATGAGCGGAATGTTATCCAGTGCCACGCAAAGGTTGCCTTCAAACTCTCTGTACTGGATTCTTCGCTCTGCCTCCAAATAGCACTTGTTGTTCAGTTCGCATTGCTTTCTGGTCTTGCGGTTCGCCTTCCAGTTAGTGATAAGCCAGCAGATGTCTGTGTACTTCACGATCATCCTGCGCATATTGATTGACAACTTGCTCATAGGGCAATCCTCCAGACTTTTTTTATCTCGCTGCCCTCGAAAACCTTGCGGTTGTCGATTCTGCGGAACTTGACCTTAATCTTACCAGCCTGCAACCATCTGCGCAGGGTGTTGCGATGGATGCCCAGTACCTTGCAGGTTTCTGTCATGGTGTATCTGCCTGCATCCGCTACCTTTGGTTCTTCGTTCGTCATATTAAGCCCTCCAAAAGATTAAAGTTACTAACATGGTGGCAATTACCAGGGATAATACTTCATCACTTGTGATAATCTCGATAAACTTCTTCATACGCTCTGAATGTTTAAATTGGTTCTACTTGATTACTTGCGCACGGCTGCACGTCTCTTCTTAGGTGTTATCAATCCAGCTTTGATGAGGATAACACGCACGTTTTGCTGGGTGCAACCAACACGCTGTGATACTGCGAGCATTATTCTGCTGTCTGAGGTCTCGGCAGGTGCTTTTGCTCTGAAATCTGCAAACATCGCTATGATGTTCTTCTTTCTTTCGTCCTGCTGCTTCTGCAACGGTGTTCGAAAATCATAATTAAAATTTTCTCCCATTTTATTTGTATTTTAAATTATTTTCTTTATCTTTGCAAAAGAGTTTTTAAACTCGTTCTGTAATTCGGTTGCAAAAATACAAAAAGAAATTGAAAAACAATTGTTTTGCGGTTGTTTTTAATAAGTTTTTAATTAGTTTTAAATTGATTTACAATTATGAGCGGTGAAGAATTAAAGAAGTATATTAAGCGTTCGGGCTTGACAATGAGTGATGTAGCTAGAGAACTGGGTACTACACCACAGAATGTGCAGGCTCGTCTTGGACGCAAAACTATAAAAATTGATTTTATCCAAAAGATAAAGGAAATCATCGATAGATGTGCCCCTCCACTCCCTGCTGAGATGGAAGCGGCTGTTATCGGTTCAAACGTCAATGGCTCGAACAGTTCAAACGTTTCTCAGTCAATAGGTAGTGATGCTGCCTTGGCTGCTGAGAATAAACTGCTGCGAGAACAGAATGAGTTCTTGCAAAGTCAAGTTAAAACGCTGCTTGCCATTGTCGGGCAGAAATAATTTAGTAACTTTGCAGCGCAATGTGGATAGAAAAATTAGGCTCGTACTTCGTTGATGTGTCGAAATATATCTTGACTGGTGTCGTGATTAGTTCGCTATTCAAGGATTTCGAGGATAAAGTATTAATTTATATAGTTGGAATCGCCCTAGCCTTCCTCTGCTTGGTCGTGGGTCTCGTACTCAGCAACAAAAAGGATGGAAAGGGCAAAAAGGAAAAGGAGAAATAAATTATGGGAGTATATTTAGCTTTCTTGTTCGTGGGAGTGCCTTGTATGGTGTTCCTCGCATTCTGTCTCACTAGAAACGGAAAAAAATGGCTTAGACAAAACAACTTGCTTTAGCCTATGGAACTAGCAACTTTATTTATGTTCATCGGTGCGGTTATCGGCACAAGTCTCGTAATTTGGTCTAAGACGAAATCTGGCGAGAAATGGCTGCGTGAACTTTAGTTCTCGCTCCAGGTACAATATCAAATAAAATTCTAAGTAACGATGAAAGATGAGGATTTCATTGAGCGGAAGGAGAAGGTTCTTCTTGCCGCCCTCGGGAAAAGCTGGCTATGGAAATCCAGCAGGTTGATAATAGGCATTATCCCTACAGTGGGTGCGCTTATAATGCTGGTTCACTGCACTCTGCTCTCGTTCGGCATTCTGGTAAAACTCACGGAGTGGATATTCGACTGCTCAATATTCGGCTTCATCGCCTGGATCATCGTCAGCCTTGCCTATGGATTCTGCTGGGTACATCGAGCGTTCGCTACCTACGGAGTGCTGATTTCGTTCTGCATCGACTTCCAGCGTTCTTTCGGGTTCGGTGTCTTGCGCCAGCCGCTGCATCTGCTGATGGTCGCCCTAGGGCTGCTGCTCTTCTTCGTCTTCATCAAGAAAAAGGCTTGGAATGAGTTCTGGGAAAGAAATATAAATCATTTAAACGATTAGGCAATATGAAAAAGTTAATAATGTTATTCGTGCTTGCGCTTGCGTGCGTGGGTGTGCGTTCGCAAACACTTTTATCTAGGAGTTATGACGTTTCTCCAGTTATTAGCTACACCGTTTTTGAGCCGCAAAAAGACACGGTGTATTACTGGCAGATAAACAATGTTAATTCAGCTAAGATGATTGAATCTTTCTATCTTAGGTTTCGTGGAAGAAACGAACTGCAAAGAACGCTCAAATTTCTTGTCTCACTTGAAGGTGAAGAAAAGGGTAGGACTTACAGGCTTGACGACACGATTGACGGAAATGAGGTAACAACTGGAAAGGTAGAAGGTTTCCTCTTTATCCCATCCTCAGAAGGTGTTACCATCGAAAATAAAAAAGGGTTTCTTCCATCCTCATCATTCTATACCTACAAAAGTCTAGCTGATGTTGCCAAAGGTGGTTTTGATGAAATTAAAAGAAAGAAACAACCTCGGCAATTCGTGTTTGAATGAAGTATCTTAGTCTTCTCGCCTACGAGAAATATTTGCCAGTGCTCACCCCTTCCGAGGTGGATGGGCTGCTGACTTCTCGTCCAACGCTGGCTCAGTTGCAGGACTGGTCGCAAAGATTGAATAATCATCGGGCAAGGCTGGAAAATGTTTTCAGTCGAGCCTACAAAAAGATAAAATAATATGGAAGATAAAAATCTGATGTCCGCTGATGTGGATATAGTAGTTCGCTTCTTCTCTGCCATCGACCGCCTGAAGGCTGATGGTTGCATTGGTGGTCTCAAGACAATAACCGACCGGTATGGTCTCAACCGCTGGAACATCATGTCCCTGCGAGACGATCCTGCCGAGTATTACGGTCGTTTCCGTCCGTCTTGGGTTCAGTACCTGGTACGTGATTACCACATCAACCCATACTGGCTGCTCCTTGGCTCGGGAGAGTTCTATGCGACTGGTTTCACGTCCGAAATCGTGAAAAACCTGAATAAAAACTGCACAAGAAAAAAAACAGCCTGCATAAGTTTTTAATTTTCAATTATTTAGAACATACGTTATGATTTTAAGTACAACTTTACTTGTTTTCCCAGTATTTAAAGGGGTTCTCTGATGCTGGGATAACTTGAAAATACCGCAATTATGCACAATGTTGCACAATTGCGGCTCTTAACGCTTAAAATAAACTGAATAAATACTGCACGGAATTATGGCAACACTTAGACTATATTTAGATACAAGGGTAAAAAGGCAGGATGGTACGTTCTCCATCCGGCTTGCCGTCAACCATCACGGTGGGACTGCCTTCATATCCCTCAATCAATACTGCAAGAAAGATGAATGGGATAAAAGGTCTTGCAAGGTGCGCAAGCGTCCCGATCGTGATGCTATCAACGATTTTCTTCTTGACCGTCTGAATTTCTATAATAGAATGATGATGAAGGCGCAATGCAGGGAAACATACCGGGGCGATATTACGGCTAGGGAACTCCGGGACTTAATCATGCTTGAAGCTGAGCCTGCAAGGGAAAAAGTAGCCCTGCTTCGAGATGGCTTCATTGCCTACGAGGGGAGAAACATAAAAGAGAACACGATAAACAGATATAAATATACTTGGGCAAAGATTGAAGCTTTCCTAGGGAAGGAAAAAGCGGCTCTGCTTACATACGATGAGATTAATCGGTCTTGGCTTGAAGATTTCGATGCGTTCATGGCAAAGGAAGGCTTGTCTAGGAACACCAGAGCCAGCAGGATGCTCTGTGTCGCTGCTGTCTTCAACTTGGCGATAGATAATGAGCAAACGAAAAACTACCCATTTCGCAGGTACAGTCTCCGGCTTGAAACAACGAAAAAGCGAGATTTGTCCGTTGAGGAAATCCGCTCTATCTTCGAAGCTGGTGGTGATGAACTGGTCGACATGTTCCTGCTGATGTTCCTGCTGATTGGTATCAATGTGAGTGACTTGTTTGCCTTGACAAATGAGAATATCGTCCGTGGAAGACTGGAATACGACCGAGCGAAGACTGGCAGGCATTACTCCATCCTTCTTCATCCAGAAGCTCTCCGAATCATCGAGAAGTACAAAGGGGAAAAGAAGCTGCTTCGTTTCTCGGAGCATTTCAGGAACGTTGATGTTGCAACGGTCATGATTAATAAGAAACTCGCAAAGGTTCGCCCAGGGCTTACTACGTACTACGCTCGCCATACGTGGGCTTCTATTGCCTTCAACATTGGTATACAAAAGGACGTGGTGTCGCTTGCGCTGGGTCACTCGTTCGGTGTCCGGGTAACTGACACCTACATCAATGCAGACTTGTCTCGAGTGGACGATGCCAACCGCAGGGTTATTGATTACGTGCTGTACGACAAAAAATAGCCTTATTTCTTGCGAATTTGCCGCAGAAACGGCTCAAATTGTTTTCGGGGATAGTTTTATATACTTACCACGTAAGCGGCTCAGAACGCAAAATTCGGGGTAAATCGGGAAAAGAGCATAAAAATACCCCAGCGGTGAAAAAGTCGAGCCGCTGGGGTAATAAGTGGAGACCACTTAAACATTCAGTGATGCAAAGGTACGCTTTTCCTTTGAAACCACCAAATTATTTGCCAAAAAATTTCTTCCTCAACAAATCATTGATAAATCGTGACTTGTTGGGCAATGCGTTGAGGAAAGGCATCAGGTCGTTGTCTATCTGTATGCCAACTAGCTTGACCGTTGCACCTGCACCCTTCTTCGTTCTCTTGATGTTTCTTCTATTATTCTCCATATCCGTGATTCTTTACTGGTTCTCCATTTACTCGCAAAAGGTTGCGCTGCTCGATCCTGCAATTCTTCGAGTACTTGCGTGGAGTGCCATCCTTCTTGCAGGTCTTGCCTTTATATACCAGGCAAGGCAATGAGTTGTATTCGTAGCCTCAATGTGAAAGAATCCAATCTTCAACCCTTATCGTATCGCAGTTGTCGCTGATATAATCGCCAACCTTAACTGGGCTGTGCTCCGTAGCAAATTTCCTTGCCAGCATTACTCTTTCCTTCTCTGCCTTCACCCTGATTTCGTGCAGGGCTTTTCTGTACTCTTGTTCTGTCATTGTCTTCTGTCTTTTTTAAATTGCCTATCTAACTTCGTTTTCATTCTGTTCATCTTGTGCTCAAGCCTGCCAATCTGCTTATAAGATAACCACTCCGGCTTGATATTCAACTCCAGCCAGTACTGGCGCATTTCCTTGCAATGCCGGGCGATGCTCGGGAAATAGAGGTGTCGCTCGTATGGGTTGCGAAGGAAGTACTTGCAATCGGATAATAGACGACCAAGCATCATGTATTTATGCTTTTGTCCTTCTCCTAGACTGACAAGCCTTCCATTGTCCCCGATCCACAGCATTGCGCCTTCTCCCTTCCAATTAAAGTCGAAAGCCTTGCTTACCGGATAATAATAACCATCGAGCACTGTGCCTTCCTTGATGTCTCGCCCAATCTCTCGCAGGCAGGTTCTTCCCCAGCTGGTCGTTACCTCGACCACTGCTTGTGCTGGTATCTTGTCGTATTCCTTCATATCTTCATTATTTTTTCGTGAACGTAATAGTAGTTATATTGCCGTCCTTAAAATGCTTTTCGTATCTCTTGGTTGCTTTATCATACAAGTATCCTCTCTTTATAAGATACTTCTTTCTATCTCTAAGCATCTGACTACCTTCAACGTATAAATAAGTACCCAAAACCTTAGTTGAACCATCAACCGCCTTGGTAAATGTCATAGTTTCTAAAATTTCCATATCTTGTTTCTTTGCGCTGGGGATTGCTCCCCAGCTGGTTATTAAAAATCACACTCGTAAGAGTATTGTTTCTTTAGCTTCTCCAAAGCGTTAGATGTAACGAAGTAAACATTATCAGAACACTCACCCTTCTTGATGCTTCTGTTCTCCTTTAGGCTCACTGGGTGGTTGAAACGTATCTCCCAACGGTTGCCAACACCTAATATCAAGAAGTCCACTTCACGCTTGCGCTTGTCTAGTTCGGTCTCTTGGTACTCTCCACGCTTGAGGAACTTGTCTTCATCCTTAAAGTAACCTACTGCTTTCATTCCGTTGATTGCTATTTCCATAACTCATCCCTCCTTTCTTACTTTGCGTATAATGTTATAATCAATCCTCTTCTGAGTGCGCAGCGGCAAGCGTCCAGACCTGCCTTCAATGCTCGCTTGATGAACTTGTTGAAAAGTTCTGCACCTATGAGCTTCAAGATTCCGCTTACTCCTACGAGTGTGTTTATCTTCTTGCCATCCTCTGTGCGTCCGAAGACCTTGATGCGAAAGTTTGAGTTGATAAACTTTGTAGTAAACTCTAAAACGTTTGAATTTGACTTTTTCATTTTTAATTGGCTTGACCGTGTTGCCTAGGGCTTAGTTACTGAATGTTTATTGTGCTTATCTCCTAAACACGATGCAAAGATATTAATATTTTTCGGTTCCACCAAAACTTTTCCCGAAAGATATTAATATTTTAACTTTTATTGGCTGTTTATGTCGTAAGCATGGCTGTTTTTAGCTGATTTCGGCTATTTTCGGTACGCTTTCGGCTATTTTCGGTACGCTTTCCACACTCTATATAATAATAACCCGCACGCCTTAGTTTGAATGAATATATAATCTAACTCTCATATCCCCTACCCCTTTTCTCTCAATGAAAAGTGTTCTCGGCACAAAAATAGGGCAGAAAAACGCTCTCCTGCGCTTCCTGCCCTTTTAAAGATTGATATTATATTGAACCCTATTGAACTCTCTTTTTGATGCGCTCCTTTATCCAGCAAGCCGCAAAGATTGCCAGGAATAGTAATACGCAATCGCCAGCGAATAATCTTATCTTATGCCATGTGCCCACTGGCTTCTCTACCTCCTTGGTCTTGTATCGGTTAACGTAATACTTGACCTTTACGGTGTCGGTTACGAAAACATAGGTATCGCCTACGATGGTGTCTGTCTTGGTCGTTGTCTTCCATCTGGTGGTCGTAAGGTTGTGCCACCGCTCCTTGATTACGGTGTCGCCCTTGATGTACACCAGCACGCTGTCATGCTTGAATATGCTGTCGTACTGCCGGGTGTCCTGCCAGTGGATCTGCCGCTTGTTCACGCTGTCACGTCTTACACTGGTGTGTGCGCTGTCGTGATAGACCGTGTTATTTGTGGCTGATTTTGCGCAGGAACAGCCCAAAATCAAAAGTGGGGTAATTATAAGGACAGCGAAAAATAACGCCACAGAACGCAAATTTCGCCCTTTTCTTGATTTTTCCATACTTTATTCGCTTTAATCATGATGTTTATTACGTAAGCATACTAATTTCCAAGGCTTGCTTGGCTCGCTTCAAATACTTCTCGCAAGCTGCCAGTCCGTTGTACCCTCCGTTTATCTTCCTGCGGATAGCCTTCAAGTTGTCTTGGTCTGCCAACTCGTTGCAGCCGAAAGTGTCGAATACCCACATCGAGGATTTCGTTGCTCCCAGAGAACGCTCCAGGAGTTCGGGACTGCCCACAACATCGAAGCCGCAATAATTGGCATATTTCCGGTAGTTGGCTCGCCCGGTAATCTGTATCAATCCCCTTCCCTTGTACTTCACGCCATCGCCCTGCTGGGTGTTGCCGAGGTCTTTCCTGCCCTCGTAGGCTCTGCCGCTTGCCAGTTCCTTGGTGTATCTCAACTCTCCGCTTTCGTGGGCAATCTGTGCGAGATAGTGCGCCATCCTTAGTGGGGTATTGATGTGGAAATGCTCTGCCCATCCGTTGATGATTGGCAGATAGGTATCTGCCCTGCTTCCTGCATTCGGCATTATCTTTATAAGTTGCGCCCTAGTTATCCTCATTATCTCCTCCTTTCTTCCGCTCTTCCTTCATTATCTCGACAACCGCCTTCGCAATCTCGTCCTTATTCTCGAGGATTACCTGCATCGTGCGGTCCTGCTTGCGTATCTCTGCCTTCTCGTATGCCTTCTCCCGGATGCTCTTGAACTCGCACAGAAGAAGATACACCGTCCAGGCGATGGCGAACATAGGGAAGGGAGAGATAATGCACGTAGCCACGTCCATAAGCGAAGCGATACCGAATGTCGGGAAATACTTCTTCGCCTTGTCGCACGTCTTCTTTAGTCCAGTTGACGTTCTTGCAATATGCAGTTCCTTCGCCTTCTGTATGCCTGCTATCAAGTCAATTGTCATCGCTATCAGAATTGTAGCGAAACAGATAAAAATTACTAGGGCGCACAGATATAGGTGGTGCACCTGAAAATCGTGAAATACTTCGCTCATATCAATTTATTTTTTTGGTTATTCCAATTTTTCCCAGTCAATGGTTACACCCTTTCCGATGATGTCTGCCGTCCACCTGCAGAATGCCATACCCTCGTATCCGTCTGGATCACTGGCTACGGCAATAGCATACTGTACGCAGTCGCTCTCGGTCTTGATTACCTTTGGATAGAAGTCCGCATAAGCCATATTTGCCAAATAGAGAATATCCCCGATGGTTGCGCCCTTGGAGATTATCTCGTTGTTTGTCGCCAGCCGGATTTCGTCTACCGTCCATCGGTGGCTCGTTCCGTCTACGTTCTTCATCTGCTCGCTTGCCTTGATTGCTAGCTGCTTCGTGAAGTGGTAGCCGTGCTTGGCAACGTATGCAACATATCCGCTGGCTCCCATGAGTGCCTTGGCTGCCTTCTCGTATGGCAAGCCGTGGATGATGCCGCTCTCTTGGTGCTGGTGTCGCTCTTCCTCGCTATCGCAGGAATGGCGCAAAACGATGATTTTCTTCATATGCGCCCTCCTATCCTAGTTTGTCGAGTAATTGCTTGACCATGCCACGAATGCCGCTTATATCGCCCTCAAGTGCCTTGAAACGCTTTTCTGTTTCCTGCTTTTCCTTGATTGCTGGGTTCAAAGCTGCAAGCAGTTCCTCGCCCTTGGCTTTCCTCTCCTTGCTTGGCTCGTATGCCTTGATTATCTCATCGGCTTCATTTACCAATTTTCCAACTTCGGGCAAAAGGTCTGCCTTGTCGGTTGCCAGTACGATTTCGCCTGCAAAGGTAACTCCGAGGTGTTCGGGTATGGTGTAGATGGTCTGCTTTCCCTCCACCTCGATTGTTACGTCTCGCATTGACTGTCCGCTGCTGGAAATGGTTGCGATGCCAGTGTTGATGTGCGGCTGGTTGTCTACGACCTTGCCTTCCTTAACTTCCACCGTCTGCTTGTCTAGCAGATAGACCGGGTGATTTCTCTGAATATTCTTAAATTCCATAATGCGCTCTTTTTAAATAATTCGATAATAGACAAAAAGGGGTCTCACTGATAACACAGCGAGTTGCCCCTTGATAGATTTTGTTTAGACCGCCTACGCTCCAGTGGTGGTGGTCGTGGTGGTCTTCAGCTGCTGGATAATGAAACCAGTCTGCTCTCTGCGCTTGCTGTCCTCCAGCTGGATGCGAAGGTCTTGCTCCCAGTGGTTGTTCAGAACATCAACGATGCGCTGAGTATTCTCCTTGCCCGAGGTCTTCAAGTCGCAAACGACCGTCTGGATGAGGTTGCCGAGGTTACTGAAACCTCGCTCCAGCCCAGTATTGGTGTAGCAGAACCCCTGCTGCATTGCGTTGATGATGTCCTTCTGCCCCAGCTGGTTCTCGTAGCCCATACGGTTGATGTTCTGCTGGGTTGTGCAGCAACAGTCCTTCAACTGCTGGATGATGTTGAGGTTTCCGAGGTTCGCTGCGTTGATTACTCGCTCTGCGCTGAAACCAACCTTGCCGCCTACATCCTGGATTGCTGCCTGAATGCCGCAAACAGAAGACTGCAATGCGTTGAAGTCGCAGTTCAAGTTAGCCGCCAAGACCTTCAAGTCCTGGTTGTTGCCCTGGATTGCTCCCATCAACAAGTCGCTGTTGTGGTTGTCTGCCATCTGGTTGCGAAGGCTGTCAATCTGAGACTGGATTTCGGCTCTCTGAACGTTGCCGTTCTGTCCGTTCCAGCCATCACCGTACATGAATCGGAACATTCCCAACATCATCATGTAGGCGAAAGGGTTGTTCCAACCTCCACCCATACCACCGTTCATTGCTGCCAGCATAGTCGCTGG
The DNA here is from genome assembly GCA_022722495.1 of Dialister sp. Classification (GTDB taxonomy): domain Bacteria; phylum Bacillota; class Negativicutes; order Veillonellales; family Dialisteraceae; genus Dialister. The sequence continues at coordinate 29,533 of JAIJLI010000003.1, forward strand.
ATCATTGTCTCTACCTCTAGCGAGCAAAGCTGCTGCTAGGTTGTCATTGCCACCGTCCCCAGTGCAATAAACTTTCTCGATAGTGTCTGCCATAAAATTTTGAGTTAATTACGTTGCGGAAACCAAATATTGGAATCCGCTGCAAAGTTACTCTGATTTTTGGCTCGCTCCAAAAAGTTAGTGCATGGGTATTTATCGAATTATTGTCAAAGAACGCTTTTGGTTATTTTCTTTTTGTTTCTTGATTAAACACAAATCGGCTCTACGTCCTTGTTTAGAAGGGTCGCTTGTGCCGTGGCAAGTCGATAAACTCGAGACGTGCTGATATAGGTGTAAGCCATCTTGCTCAGATGTCTCACTGCTGAAACGGTGCGGTTCAGAACGGTCGCAGTGGTCGTAATGCTGAATCCTGCGTGTATCATCTGCTCAACGACCATACATCGTGTCATAACGAGGTTTTCTGCTCTCGACTTGCCGAGAACGTCTTCTCTCGTAATGCTCAACTCTCCGTTCGGTAGTTCAATGGCACAACACTTGATTACGTTGTCTATAACTCGCCATAGTTCTTTCTCCTTGTCATTCATATATAATTTATTAAAATTATTGTATATTATTATATATATTTTCGAACGAAAATTGTATTATTCTGCCCCCAGCATAGAATCAATCATTCCGTCAATGGCTTCATCGGTCATGCTCTTCTTAATAGAAGGATCTGCGCCAATTGACTTCATCATCATATCTATCCAGGGGTTGTCACTCTCCAGCGTGGATTGTATCTGCTCCTTGTATGCTTCGTGAAGCTCGCCCGATTCCTTAAAATCCAAAAGAACCGTGCGCAAGGCTTTTACAGCGTAGTTATCCATCAGCAGGGGATTGTCCCTTGCCGATGATAATTTAGTAAGAAGCACAGCCAGTGCTTCATGTAATTGTTTCTTATTCTTCTTCATATTGTCTTACTTTTAAATTTCTAAAGTCAGCGACTTAGAGTTCAAGTTTACCACCACAAGCATATCTTCTTGAGGTTTTAGTAACTCCTGCTTTAGGAGTTACTGGTTTTGCTCTACCAGTACTTTTTCTCATAATAGTGTATTTTAAAATTTTAAAATTATTTTAGTTTTGCTTGTTTTGAATAAACTCTGCAATAACAAGGGTATTATCATCCTTCTTAATTAAGCGTATATAGTTAGCAAAGTTCGTTGACAAAAAATTAATATTACTAAATACTGGCTTTGATTGTATCATTTTTACTTGATACAAGAAGCTAATACCATTATTGCTTTTACAAAAAATTAAACCTGTCAAGAAGTCTCCAGCGAAGGTTGTCTCCAGGATACCTCCTCTCGATGCCTTTTGAAACCAATTATATACATTGATACTACGTTGTGCATCTATGAAAACAATCTGATGATTTGTAACAAATGGAATATTCGCATGTCCTTCGTTGTCTAATTCAGTTATATAAGAAGAACTATTAACAATAGCTGTGCCAAAACTTGATTTTATTTTCGTCCAAAAATGGTTTAATCCATTTAAATCTAAAAACTTCATATTAATTAATTTTTAAAGTTATTATTAAGCAAATAATGCATCTATTTCTCCTGTAGTTATTGCAGAGTCTGCTGTTGCGCCAGTGGCGATGCCGTTCAACTTGGTTTTGAGTGCTGCCGTGAAGTCTTCGGTCGAAAGCCCCTTTCCGCTTACCACGTCAACCTTCTTTGCTAAGGCTGCATTTACGTCTGCTGTCTTAGCATAAGGCGACAAGTCGTAGGTGGTGTTCGTGTCAGTCCATGGAACATTAACGTATGCTTTCTCTCCACTCAACTGCACTGGATAGTTTCTTCCGTTGGCTGCATAGCCTACTTGGATACCCCCTCGTGTACCGTTGGCTGCAAGTGGAAGGGAATAGTTATTGGCATTTTCTGCAATTTTGTCCAGTTTATTCTTGTCTTGTACAGACATGAAGCCTGCCATATTTGTTGTGGCATTTTCAAATGTTATCTCTAACGAGTCATTATCATCTATATTTAAGAACTTTATACGCTGCTCCTCAATTAGTCCTTGCTGTGTATTACCAATAGCTGTTTTGTTCAATATAATGGTATGAAGGTTAACTGCATCCCTTTTCTTAGCATAATCAGCAAGGTCTACTGTAGCACGGAAATCTCCCAACTTCTCCCATTTGGTCGAATCGTACGCTGCCGAAATGTCTCCAGTGTAGACATACTCCGCATACTTATTGTTGGTGGTGTCGGAATCCTTTACGAGGTAAATGTGCCGCTTGATGTTGCTTGTAGGCAATTCGGTCACGACCTCTGCCACCGTGGTGTCGAGGTTGCCGAGGTTGGCAAGTGGCACGTTGCCGTTGGCATCGAGACCTGCGATGCCATTAGCTGAACCAATCCCTTTAACTGAACCATCTGCTATAAGAGCTTGTGCAGAGGTACCACCAATCCGAGTAAAAGACCTAGCAGTAATTAATCCTTTCTGTATATCTAAGTCATTTATTACGGTATGTCCACCATCTGAGTCTTCATCTGTATAACTCATATTTATACGAGTTGGAGAGATAGTAAGGCTTCGGTCTGAATATGATGTACCATCTATTATTCTTAATCCTGGGTCCTCATCATTATATATTTGTATAGAACCCTCAATATTTCCACCTTTCAATGAAAGGTAGTTCTTGCCTACCCAGCTTTTAATTTTCTCCCAAAAGTAAGCAAGTCCAATTGCGTCTAAAAATTGCATAATCTATTGTTTTAAATTGTTATTTACTAGTAATATCTGTTATCTGTTCCTCCGTGATTGCTGGTGGAAAGTCCTTCGTCACGATGTCGGTCACTCTGTTTGAGATGTCCTTGTAGATATCCGTTCCGAGTTTTTTTGCTGTCACGCTGCCGTCTCTGATGTTTCCAGTTGATATACAGTCCTCGGTCAGATGGTCGTGTTTGACCGCTCCCGGTTGTAGTTTATCTGAGGTCACACAATTGGATGCTAGGTGTCTGTTCTTTACAGAGCCATCGGCAAGCTTCGCCGCCGTTATCGCCCCATCCGCAATTTGCGCTTCCGTTATTGTTATCTTGGCGAGTTCACTCTTGATAATCCTAACGACCGCATCGTTCTCCAGTTTATCGTCCATCATGGCAAGCATCCTGTTTAATTCGACAACGATGTCGTAAATTTCCGTGCCGACACGCACCGCTGTGTTTTCTCCAACCTGCGTTGCATCTCGTATCAGCTCTGCCATACGGAGCATTTTTTGAATATCCTCGTTCATAGCTTATGTGCTTTTAGTTGCCTATTGCGTGAATGTGTGCCCTCGACCCTCGCTGTGGCTTCACTTCCCCTTTCGAGGTGAATGCCTTGAGGTATTCGAGTGCATCGGATAAATATCTCTCTGCCATATCCATGATGTCGTTGTATTGCTTGTTGTTCGATACATCTTGAACATGGTCTGAATAATCGTCTCTATGGCGTATTCCACCTACTCGGCTTATAATTGTGCCATCGGCACGAAAAAGTCTCGCATACGTGAAATAAGCGAGTGCCTTGCGTATTCCGCTTGTGTACTTCTGTACCTTGGTTTCTTCTTGGCTGCAATCTCCATTCTTATTGGTGGTGTATTCGCCACCGTCCAGGAAAGTTGCAGGCTGGAAATCGGGCAATACTGAATCGCCCCACTCTCCCTGCTCGGTCGCTGCCTTGAACCGCTCATACCCGATGGCTGGTATGATGTTTGCATCTTCGCATTCCCGAATGTATGCGTTCACATCATCCTCATCTAGGTGTGTGCTGGTCGGTCGTGCCAGTTCTCGGAACTGATCAACCGTGATAAGTTGTTTTCTCTGTTCTCCCATAGGCTCAATCAATCTATCGTGTTGTTCCCTGCCACCTCGCTGCTGATATACTTTAGCGGCTGAAGTTTGGGGTCTAGGTTCTGAATGGCTGGGTCGTGCCAGTTCTTGAAAATCTTCCTGAAGGCTCGCTCGATGAATCGCTGCTCGGTCGTCACTTCGCCTGCATAGTACTCGTAAGCGTCCTGCATAACTTGTCCGCTGAATCCCAGCTTGCCAATACGGATGGAGTAGAAGAGTTCTTGGTGGAACTGTGCGTAGATGCGCTCGATAACGCTGCTGTCGGTCACGGAAAACTCCTTGTCGAAGTTTTTTGTCGGGAAGGCGACAACCTTCGGTTCGTCTTCCTCGTTCTCCACCTCTACAGCTAAAATCTTTGCCGTGTTCTCGTCCCCTTGGAACTGCAAAAGGTCTTCATCGGAAATCATCTGTCCGCTCTCCACCTCTTCGCCTTCCTCGTTGAACTTAGGCACGCCCTTCTTGGTTACGAGCATACATGATACGAGGAAGTTGTTGCGGACGTTTCTCATCTTGACGTTTCCCAGTCCCTCATCGGTCGAAATCTCCGTGATGGCTGAATCGTAGCTGGCTGTAGGATAGATGAACTGTCCGTCTAGGCTCTGCCACAGAATCTGCCCCTTGTAGCTGTCGATGCCGCCAGCGTTCTCAATCTGTTCAAGAACGATGTCGGGGTCGGGATTGAAAATGTTGATGCGTTCAATAGTCTTGTCGTTCACCATCAACCGCTTTCCGTTCCTCGTTTTTTTCTGCTCCCAGTCTGGATGCAGCAAGACGTGCGCCACGTTCCCCTTGTCGTCCGTCTCTTCCAGTCGGCAATTCTCAAAGGGTACGTGGCTCACGCTCGACACCTGCCCTAGAACGTTGTAGTTTACATGAAGGGCAAAGCCTCCAAAGCGTGCGAGGTCCTGCGCTACGTTTCGAAGCAAATCGTCTGCCGTGTCCCCTTGCAGGTTCATCGCCAACGCTGCTAGAATGTCGCTATCAAAGCCGTAGCCCTCAATGAATCGGGCATATCGGTTAATGCACAGCATTGCCGTACCGCTAGCTTCCGTGATGCGTGCGAGGTTCTGCGGATAAAGATTGTCATATCCGTATGCCTGCATCTTGAATCGGCTGACGTAGGAAATATCAACCCTTCGCTTTGGCTTTTTAACTGTCTTAACGTTCATATTGCTTGTGTCGTTTTATTTGTTGTTTTGCTACTCTTCCTTGCCTGCTTTTTCGGCTTGGTCGATGTCTTTCTTTTTGTCGATGTCTTCTGCTTTGTCGGCAGGATCTTTCCCTGCTGTATCATCTGCACCGCTGTCGATGTCTTCTGGCTGCTGCTTGTTCTCGATGAGTTCATCGCTGGGTATCTTCTGAAAGTAGCTTTCCATGTGTGGGTACTTCGTCAGATATTCATGCGCTACCTTGTCGGTCAGGTTCTCATTAGTGAAAATCTTACCATGGTAGAAATCCGGGCAGGAAATGATAAAACCTGCCTTCATAGCGTAATTACATGTTTTTGGCATTGCCTTTTCTTTTTTGAGTTTTAGATAAATTTCAATCAAAGCATCGTGGTAACACTGCTGGCAGGTTGTCGGGACAAACCGCTTCCGTGTTACCTCGAAATATAGAGTTTCGATTACTGCCTTGTCGGTTGCATCAAAGGGACTGTCGAAACGTGCCTTCAACTCCTCGACCTTGGCTGTTGCTTCCTCGTAGGTCATGGCTTAACCTCCTACGGCTGTTGTCAGACTGGCGTACTTTGCTGCCGTGGTCTCGCTGTCTGTGTCGAAGAAGAAATAAGCTGCCTTCGGTACGCTCTCCTCTTCCAGCGTGATGAGCCAGCCGCCCTCCGTGTCGTCAGAGTACTTGTCGTTCTCGCCTGCGCTTGCCTTCAGTGCCTGCGCATATCCGAACACCTGATACTCTGCCTTTCCGTCTGCTCCCTTTGATAGGTTGCGAAGGATGATAACGAACTTTCCGTTCGCCAGTCCGTCAATGATATTGGCGCAAACGTCAGGTGTGTTAGCCAATACCACGACTGCTACGGTGTTCTTCCAGCTGTTGCGATACGTGCCAACGGTCAGCTCGGTCTTGGTTCCAGTGAATGGCTTGCTGCCTTCCTGCCGGATGGCGTATGCCTTCTTGCCAGTCTTCAAAACCAATGTTTTAATTGTATTGCCCGCTACAACGGACTTGGTGAAGTCAATATCGTCTCGGTTGATGATAAGTCCATCGCCCTCCAGTCCCTTTGTTACTTGGTCTTCGCAAGGGATGATGATGTCCTGGGCGATAAGGCTCTCGCAAGTTGTTGCCATATTAATTCGTTTTTAATTGTTATATCCCCAACACCGTTTTGTGGGTGTTGAGGATTGTCAAAAATAACTTAATACTAAACTGAAAATTTGGAGCGATTAGTAAGCTGCATGGATCATGTCCTCTTCGAGGAGAGCCGTGCCAATCTTACCAGTAGCATAGAGATAGTTTCTGCGCTCCTTCTGGTCGAACCAGATGTCGAGGTCGCTGATGAGATTGTCTGCGTCTGTACCAATCATAAGGTGCTTAGGGTTGCAGAATACCGCACGGTGTGGAAGGTTGACTGTCGTTGCGCCCTTCTCGTATGCTTTAATCATTCTGTCCCAGATGCCGACACGTGCAATCTTCACTCCGTTGTAGGTCGCTACTTCGAAGCCATCGAACAACTTCTCCCATGGCATAATGTCGTGGTAGGTCTTCTTGAGGTCGTAGGTCAATGCGTCAGCAAGCGAGCGTGTCATGAGCAATACGGCATCGCTGTCGTCAACGATACGTGTGTCTGCATCCATCAAAATGGTGTCTACAAGTGTAGTAGCCGCACCACTCTTGCGCAATGCAGAAATCTGCAATGCTGCCGTGGTCTCGCTGTTGGCTGCGATGGCGGTATGGTTCTTTGTCGCTGTGGCTGTAAAGATGCGCTTGAACAGACCATCGCAGACGTTGAAATTACTGACATCTAAGCCTGCCGTCAGCTTGCCGCCACCGCCACCTTCTTCACTTGCCAGTGTTGCTTCCTTGTCGCCAAGCCAGCCGAAACGCCAAATCATCTGCTGCATGGCTCGCTGGAGTGCATCTGCATAGATTGTCATGAAGTCGGTGCTGGTGAGGTCGCCAATGGCTGTACCAGTCTTCAGTGAATACTCTCCGATGGTTCCCTTTATTGCCTCGTAGCAAATCTTGACTGGGATTTCCCACTGTCCGAATTCCCAACGCTTCTGGGAGTTGGCGATACCCTTCTCCTCATAGGTAGGGTCGCAACCGCCACCCTTCTTACCTACCATTTCCATCTCTCCGAGAAGAGCGATAGGGTCTTTCTCTTTGACCTTCTGTATGTTCACGAATGAAGAGAAGTCTTCATCGTTGTAGAAGGTTTCCTGCACTGCATCCTTGATGCTTGCGAGGTTTTCCGGCTCGAGTTTAAGGCTCTCGAGCTGCTGTTTTGTAAATCCTGCCATTATTTTCTTTTGATTTAATGGGTTAATACTTGATTATTTCTTGCCTTTTTTGTGGAGCTTGGCAAGTCTCTCCTTGATGGCGTTCTTGCCTTCCTCGACTGGGTTCACGTTGTCGCCTGCGCCCTTGCCGCTTGGCTGTCGCTGTGCAGGCTGGTAGTGGCTGCTGTAGCCTGCCAGCACCTTCTCAGCACCGCCTGCCATCTTCACGGCATTCAGGATGCGCATGTCTTCCTTGCTCTTTGCGAGTTTCTGTGCGCCTGCCAGCTGCGCCTTGGTGTCGTTCAACTGCTGTTTGAGTGCTGCTACCTGCTGCTTCAACTTGGCTACGGTTTCGTTGTCGGTGCTTGATGCGCTGCCGCCCTTACCGCCTTCACCGCCCTCATTGTCGGTGTCGTCCGTCTCCTCATCGTCTGCGGTCTGAATGTCGGTAATTACACCGTCTTCGACAACAATTGTCTTACCGTCCGGCATTTCAAAAGTTCCGTCCGGACTTGCCTTGTCGCCAACTTGCGGATCTCCCTCTTCACGCTCAACGGTCAGAACTTGACCGTCCGATGTGTTGAGTTCCATCGCCTTTGGCTCTGCCTTGGCTTGTGGCTCTTCAACCACCTGCTCTGCTTCCTCCAGTGTCTTCACGCCCAACTTGGCGAAAATCTTGTCGAGGAGAGAAGCCTTTACTTCTGTTTTCTTCTCCATTGCTTTTGGATTTTGTTGTTTTGAATTAATAAAATTTTCGATATTGCGTTTTGATGCGCTTGCGCTGAGTGCTGGAACGGTGCTGCTGATAAGACCTAGGCGCAAAGCCTCGCTGGTGTTGATGAAGATGTCCTTATCCATCAGGGCTTGAATCTCGTCCCGGTCGCACTCGCACCGCTCTACGTATGCGTCCACCATCTTATCCTGCCACATCTGCATTTCCTCGCCCAGGTTCTTCAAGTCCTTTGCGTTCAGCTGGTCGCCCAACCCCCAGCCAGGAACCCACGGATTGTGCAGCAGGAAGGCAGCGTTCTCGTATGCCTTACGGCTCTCCTTTGGTGCTGCGAGCATGATGATTGTTGCCATGGATGCTGCCTTGCCCTCTACGGTGCAGGAAATCTTCTTGCCGCTCTGTCGCAGTCGGTCGTAAATCGCCCAGCCTTCAACTACAGAGCCGCCATTGCAGAAGATGCGCATATCGATGGTGTCATCATCTTTCGGTATGCTTGCTGCAAAAGCATCTATATCCTGAAAGCATACGCAGTTGCCTCCCCACCATTGATACCAAAACTTGTTGTCTTGGCTGTCGATGTCGTTGTATATTCTTAGTTTTGCCATTTAATCGTGATTTTAAGTTTTAAAACGCTGCAAAGATACAATTATTTTCGGTATGTTTATCTCATAAGCAGTTAATTTTTCTAAACAAGCCCAAATTTTGCGCTCTAAGCGGCTTTTATTGCCTTGGGTGTGTAACTTTACCACCTTCAAGCGAAAACAGCTCAGAACGCGAATCTTGATAAAATAACTGTAACCTTAGAGCCTGCCGATATTCTCTATCGTCTGCACTCTCCGCTGGGTGCGGTTTATCTCCTCAACGCTCACTACTGGCTGTGGAGCCATCTGATACCCTCTAGCTACAGCTGCCGCCAGCATATCCATGCCGATGTTGCTGCCTCCGTTGTTTGCTACGATAGGAACGCCACCGCCTAGCTGGTTGAATGCGGATAATATCGGGCTGAACATCGAAGTCGCCTTGGCGGTCATTACGCTCTCGCCATTGGAAAGCCTTGCCGGGATGCTGTCGCTGGTTCCAGTACCCGAGCCTTGGACGTAGCCACCAGTGGAGAAGCCCTTGACGAGTGCTTTTGCTCCTGCAAAGGCTGCCTTGATAAGTACCATTAATGCTGCTGCACTCGCAACACCTCCCCACGACTTGCTTGCAATCTCCTTCGCCAGGATCTGTGCATAATAAGCGTTAACTGCTATTTCGATAGCGTCAAGTATTGATGTCAGCATCGATTTAAGGAATGAGTGCAGCGATTTATCCTCGCTCTCGAAAAACTCGGACAGACCGTCTCCCATGGTCTGTATCATGTCGCTCATCATTTTCAGTTGCTCTTCCGTCAAAGCTGCCTTTTTCTTGTTTGCTTCCTCTTGCTCCTTGACTTCTGCATCGCTCAAATCCTTCTGCAGCTGCTCCTGCACGGCTGCATAGTCCTTGTAGGCGTCCATCTTGCTCTGAAGGAAAGCCTTGTATCTCTCCAGCTTGGCTGTATCGTCTTCCTCTCCAGTGCCACCGCTCATGATGTCCGCATCCTTGCGTGCCTTCTCTGCGTCCTCAAACTCCTTGTTGAGTTCGTCCACAATCTCCTTTGCTTGGTTCTTCAAGTCCGCTTTCGCTTTTATCATGATGTCGAGAAGTTTTACCTGCATTTCCTGCGCCTTGTCCGCTCCGATTTGCCCTGCCGCCACGTATGCGTCAATGCTCCTCGCTACCATGTTCTTCTCCAGCTGTTCGAGGTCGTTGTTGTAGTCTCGCTCGTTGTCGTACATGCCTGCAAGGTATCGCTTCTTTGCGTCCATTACCTGCTCGTTGTACTGGAACTGGATAAGTGCAATCTGTGCCTGCAATTCCTTTTCCTGCTTCTTCCTGCGCTCTGCCTCTGCCTTGGCTTCCGCTTTCTCCTTGGCTATCTGCGCCTTTGTCTTGGCAGTGCTGCCCTTGGCTGCTGGTGTCGTTCCCTGGTTTCCGTTCGTTGGCTCGCTGCTGGTCGCTCCACCGTCTAGGTTCGCAAGCTTCAGATGGTTCAGTCTTCCGTGAACGGTGTTCTCGAATCCGTCAGCGAATGTGTTTCCTATCTCGATACCAGCATTCTTGATGTCGTGCCATGCTTCCTTGATTGTGCCGGATATATCGAACATCTCCTTGAATCCCTTCTGTGCCTTGGATAGGTCGAAAGTCACGATACCTTCGAGTATATCAAGCATGCCCTTGGCTGCAAAGCCCATCCTCTTGAATGCGTCTATTGCTAGATTGCATACGAGCTTTATTGCATTCCACATCAAGCGGAAACTTGTGCCGAGTGTATTGATTACCCCTCGCAACAGAAGGCTGTCATTGTACCAGTCGATGAAGTAGTTGATTGCCTGCACAACTCCCTTGATAACTGCTGTAAGTGATTTCTTTGCAATCGTTGACAACTGAGCCTTCATTGTCTCGAAGCCACCCCCAGTGTAATCAAACAGAGAAGCCATTGCGTCCTGCAATTCCTTGGTTGCGTTCAATTCGTCCTCTTGCGCCTTTGCAATATCCCCGGACTTTGCCTTCACTTTATCCATGTTCAACTCAACGTCACCGAGCATCTCGATATACGCCAGTCCGGCATCCTCTCCCGGACCACCGAAGATGTTGGCAATTGCGCTGCCTACAGCGGCACTTGATTGTGGGAGTTCCTTCAACTTATTAGCCACCTCTTGCATAACCTGGAATGTGGTCTTGCTTCCGTTCTGCAGTTCTGTCTGTACTTGCTTGGATGATATACCTATTCCGTCAAGTGCAGCTGCCGTAGCGGTTGTCATTTCTCGCAGTCGTAGATTTCCTTCCTTGATGGTATCAACGCCCTTGTCGCTGAAGATACCCTCCTTGGTCGCTTGCGTTGATATTGCCACCATTTCTTCTGCATTCAGTCCTGCTTCCTTGAAGTATCTCGGGTATTCTTTAATTGTGTCGAGGAACTCACCGTTTGCGTTTGCACCGCTCACCAGTCCGTCTTGCATAATCTTCAAACTCTCAGAAACGGAAATGCCGAAAGCCTTGCTCATCGTATTAGCAGACTGCATCGTCTCCGTGAATTCCAAACCGAATGTATTGGATACCGCAAGAACCTCGTTGCGCACGGATTTCATTTCGTCCCCGGTCAATCCGGTGAACTGCTGCGTCAGTCGTGTGGCTTCC
>JAIJLI010000588.1 GCA_022722495.1 Dialister sp.
GATGATGGCGGTTGCGAGGAAGGTGTCAGCTATTGGGACTGTGCCGGAGCCTCGTTCTTCGAATCGCTCTATTTCATGCAGTTTGCCCCTAAGCAGGCGGTTCTGACATTGACTGATGCTCAGAAAAAGAAGGTGGAGAACATGGGTAGGTTCATCACTACGATGTATATCAACGACCTTACCTTTGTGAATTTCTCGGATGCCCAGGCTCAGAATGTTCCGAATATCAACATCCTCTTTCCATACGGTGAGTATCTCCAGAATGAGCAGATGATGCAGTTGGCGGCTTATGTGGGCAAGAAATATCAGTATATGCAGAAGCCTTCTACACTCTTCCTGAAATCGGGCAACTATCCGAAACTGGGCAGAGAACTGATGCTGCTCTCCATGTTGCCGCAGTTGCAGCAGACGAAGGCGGAACAGCCGAAGACGGAGGATGCTTATCTGGAAAACTCTCAGATTATGGTGGCGAGCAACAAGAACTGGTTTGTGGCTGCAAAAGGTGGTAACAATGCCGAAAGCCATAATCACAACGACATCGGTAACTTTATTGTTTATCACAACAATCAGCCGGTGGTCATAGACCTGGGTCGTGATACCTATACCTCGAAATCATTCAGTAACCAGCGTTTTGAACTGATGAACTGCCGTTCGGCTTATCACAACGTGCCTGTCATCAATGGTTTGGAGCAGAAGGATGGCAGGAAGTATCGTGCCGAGAAGGTGAGTCATGTCTTTACAGAAGATGTCTCTTCCTTGACGTTGAATCTCGAAAAGGCTTATACAGAAGGAGCGCATGTGGATAAATGGCAGCGTACCATCGCCCTGGACAGAGAGTATAACTGGGTAGAGGTAACCGAGCAGTACAAGCTCGACTCCCTGCAGATAGAGAAGGACCGTCTGAATGGTCAGGTTTTCGATAATCAGATTATCCTGATGGCATGCGGCAAGCCTGCGGTTCAGAAGGCGGGCAGAATCCTCCTTCAGGGCGGTATGGTTCGTCTGGAATATGATGCGCAGTATCTCTCAGCATCTGTAGAAAAGGTGCAGATGACGGATGGCATTATGAAGACGCAATGGAAGGATAACATATACCGCATCATCTTGCGTCTGAATGATAATTATCCGATGGCGAAAGTGAAGTATCGGTTCGTAAATGCCAAGTAAATTCTGCTCGAAATGGTGTTTTTACCCTGTTTCGAGCAAAATTGCGTGTATTAATGCAAGTATTTATGAGGATAGATGCAGGTACTTACGATGATAGATGCAAGTGCTTACGATGGCAGATGCAAGTACTTGCGATGGTCGATGCAAGTACTTACGATGGCAGATACATGTAGCTTCGATGACTGATGCAAGTACTTGCGATGATTGATGCGAGAACCGGAAATAGCTAACTGGCAAAATATAAATAGCCAACTGGAAAAACGCAAACAGCCGACTAGCGCATTTGTTGCTAGTCGGCTGTTTTACTGGAACAGTTATCGAAACCTCCTTTATTTTGTTTTCGTATAGGCTTCCTTCCAAATACTCTTCACTCTTCACCAAAAGCCCCGAATCCCCTGTGTTTATCGGCATTCCGAGGGGTGAAGAGT
>JAIJLI010000589.1 GCA_022722495.1 Dialister sp.
TATTTGCGGCGAAGCCGCCCCCTGAACCCTGAACCTCCAATCCATTTTTTAGTAAAGGAACTCATGCATGATGTTTGAAAACAAGCACATTGTCGTAGGAATCAGCGGCGGGATCGCCGCTTTCAAAGCAGCCGGTCTCGTGAGCCAGCTCCGGCAGAAAGGAGCCGACGTCCACTGCATCATGACGGCAAATGCCGCCAAGCTCGTGACACCGATCACCTTCGGTGAACTGTCCGGCAATGATGTCACCGTCGATATGTTCGCCAATATCAGCAAATGGGATGTCGAACACATCGCCCTTGCGAAACTTGCCGATCTTTTCATCGTAGCACCAGCGACCGCCGACATCATCGGCAAAGTCGCAAACGGCATCGCTGACGATATGCTCTCGACCACCATCATGGCGACGAAGGCGAAAGTCCTCTTCGTACCGTCCATGAATACAAACATGTACGAAAATCCCATCGTGCAGGCGAATAGGGAAAAACTGAGATCCTTCGGCTATGAATTTGTCGAACCGGAAAGCGGTCATCTCGCCTGCAATACCTCCGGCAAAGGCCGTTTCCCGACACTTGAGACCATCATGGACTGCGCTGAAAAATGCATCTATGGTCGCGATCTCCTGAAAGGTAGGAAAGTCGTCGTCTCCGCAGGCGGCACCCAGGAAAAGATCGATCCAGTCCGTTTCATAAGCAACCGCTCCAGCGGCCGACAGGGCTATGCCATCGCCAAAGCCGCATGGCTTGAAGGAGCAGACGTGACACTCGTCTCCTGTACTACGGCACTTCCTGCGCCCTATGGCGTCAAAATGGTCTACGTCCAGGATGCCCGCGAGCTTGAAAAAGCCATGAATGCGGAATACGACAGCTGTGATGCTGCGATCATGGCAGCGGCCGTCTCCGACTACCGCCCGACCGTTGAGGCCGACCAGAAGATCAAGAAGGAAGACTTCGACTCCTTACACATCGACCTTACACAGAATCCGGATATCCTCTATGGACTCGGCCAGAAGAAGAGGGGACAGTTCCTCGTAGGCTTCGCCGCAGAGACCCAGGACGTCATCGAACACGGTAAATCGAAGCTCAAAAGAAAGAATCTGGATATGCTTGTCGCCAATGACGTGGCCATGCCGGGCGCCGGCTTCAACGGCACGACAAACATCGCATCGCTCCTGTACAAAGACGAACATATGGAACAGTATCCGAAGATGAGCAAAGATGAGCTGGGCCATATCATCATCGAAAAAATGGCAGAGCTGATGAAATAAACAGAAAGTGATGGAATAGACCCCCATCTTCCCTGCCTATACGAAAAACGCTGCGTGGCAATGTTCCATGTAGCGTTTTTTTGGGTTTTTTCATATAGAGAGCCCCCATACAGAATGCCTGTCCATTGCCAGCAGGGGGATCATTTACTTTTAGAATAGATAACATTGAATTATCGAAAGTAACTATTTTCTGAAAAACATAGGCAAATTGACCCGCTTACCCGTTTTTATAGCACCTTCTCCAGATCGTAGACCCTTTCTTTATGCGAAAGTTCCAGTATTTTCAAAATACGCGCTTCCTCCAGCTCTCGTCCTCTTCAAGCT
>JAIJLI010000590.1 GCA_022722495.1 Dialister sp.
TGCCATAGTCACCCTATCCGCCCCTTTCGGGCACCTTCCCCTAGAGGGGAAGGCTGCGATACGAGAATACCATCTTCTAAAAAAAGGCGGCGAAGCCGCCACGAGAGCCCTGAATCCTGAATCCTGAACCTTGAACCCTGAACCAAATGAAAGCAAAGTAAAAAGGGGCTGTGAAGAAATGAATCCTCATTTCTTCACAGCCCCTTCAGATCAGCGTTTCTCGATCATTTCTGATCAGCGAGGTACGCTTTGAGCGCATCAGCGAGTCTCTTTACGCCTTCTACGGTGACATCGTCATCATTGTAGGAGAAATTCAGGCGGAAGAAGTTCTTCTTGCCGGATTCCGGGAAGAAAGCATCGCCCGGTACGTAAGCGACTTTTCTTTCCAGTGCATACTTGAAGAGATCGCGGGAGTTGCAGCCTTCCGGCAGTTCGACCCACAGGAAGAGTCCGCCATGCGGATAGGTGCATTTGACATCCTTCGGGAAGTATTCTTTGATGGCATTGCACATGACATCACGGCGATGTCCATACAGCCTGCAGTTGTCCTGAACGTGGCCTTCGAAGTCATAATTCTTCATGTACATAGCAACTTCACGCTGGGTGACGGATGGAGTAGCAAGGTCGGTGGAGCCTTTGACAAGATCCATCTTTGCGAGGATCTCATCATTGCAGACCATCCATGCGAGTCTCATGCCGGGAGCCAGTGTCTTGGAGAAGGAGCAGGAGTACATGACGAGGTGTTTCGGATCCATGGTGATGAGCGGAGCGATCTCTTCGCCTTCGAAACGCAGATCGCCGTAGGGGTTGTCTTCGAAGACCGGGATCTCATACTTGGTGACGAGTTCCATCATTTTCTTGCGGCGTTCGAGGGACATGCAGCGGCCGGTCGGGTTCTGATAGTTCGGGATGACGTAGATGAATTTGACATTCGGGGTAGATTCCAGATATTTTTCCAGTTCTTCCGGAATGATGCCGTCATCATCGGTCGGGACTTCGATGTATCTTGGCTGTTCGAAATTGAAAGCACCGATAGCGCCGAGGTAGGTCGGGCTTTCACAGAGAACGACGTCGTCTTTGTTCAGGAAGACACGGCCGGTAATGTCAAGACCCTGCTGAGAGCCGGTGAAGATCATGATGTTCTTGGCTTCGACCTTTTCCATCCCCATCGGCATGTACATTTTGTTCATGCGATCAGCGATGGCTTCACGCAGGCCGAGGAAGCCGCGGGACGGGCCGTACTGCATAGCGCCGGCGCCATCTTCTTCACGGACCTTGATAGCGACTTCGGTGAGTTCCTTCAGCGGGAAGGTCTTCGGAGCCGGCAGACCGCCTGCGAAGGAAATGATATCCGGCTGCGCGGTCAAAGCCAGGAGGGGACCAAGGTCGGAAGGACCCATGTGTTCGAGTACATCAGAAAAACGAATTGCCATAGCAATCTCTCCTTTCAAAATAAGAAGACGGTGTCTTCTGTATTGCCTGATGATAAAAGAATGAAATCCCAGAGATCAGGACTTCGCGATCGGAAAGGGGCGTGGTCAAACAATTCACCAAATAAAAAAACGCCCCCACTTCCTTTCGGAAGT
>JAIJLI010000591.1 GCA_022722495.1 Dialister sp.
GCTATACTGTTCGCCCAGATGAGTCTTTTCGTCCAAGCTTTGATAGACATTATAAGGAAATGTGCGATAATTTTGACTCGATGATAAATAGCGAAGATGCAGCTGCTTCAACAAGTGGTATCAACTTTATGTTGGTAAAGGTTTTGCATGAAGGAAGAACAATATGTCAAATTTTGGAAGGACCTGGTGAGTATTATTTCAAGCCGGAAAGTCCTCATGAGAATTTTCCAAAGTATGTCAATGCAATCATTAATAGTAATAATCGAAAGATTTGGGCAATAATGGTAGAACCTGCTAAGACCAATGAGCGCATGAATCAAATGGCAAGAAATAATTATGTAAGTAAAATTCGCCAATTGAAGACCAAGATAGCACCTTCTGATAAAGTCGTTTTTGTCCTCAATAAAGTTGATGAGACGGATTTTGTAGTTGGTCCTGGTAATGTTAAGTTAGAATTAGCATTAAAGAATACTGATTATTGGTATCCAAACATCTTTGTGCCATTCAAAAATCAGAATCCTATAACAAAATTATGGAATCCGTTTAATTTTGATTTTTGTCCTTTCCAAACTGGAGACTTCTCAAAAGCTGCAGATGGGCAACTGACATTTGAAGAGGGACATGATGTGTATCCGAGAATACTCTGGAGAACTTTTGTTAAACGAATAAGAGGATAATAAAATGGATGTTGAATTTTTTATTCATGGTGTACCCAAAGGCGAAAGTTTTTGGGGAAAAAGTGAGGAAAAGAACTTTTTAGGTCAGTTTTATGATGGTAAGACTGATGTGGAGAAAATGTATATTTACTCACGAAGTCTAAATGGTGCTAATTTTGTGTACTATACATATTTGGTTTCTAATACGATTGACGTGAATGGACGTTCTGGAGGTTACTTTGGAATGACTCTTCGTATGGATGCTTATTGCTTAGATTATATTGCGATGTATCAAATTTTGTCTTTGGTATATCGTAATCATATCGTAGGTTCTATTTTACAGATAGTTAAGGATAGAGTACAATATAAAATTGGTGATTTTGTGAATCTTTCCGATGTATTGAAAGATATTCAAAACAAAGTTTTTGGTTTGATACAGACTAGTTTTGGAAGTACAAGTTTTCTGCAAATTCCAAAAGTAATGTCTGAAGGTGGTAAATCAACTGTTGCTCTTAATTTGTATGACTATTCACAAGAAGATGTGATGAAATGTGTTTCTTCCTACTCTCGTATTGCCTTGTCACCATATTATGCTTCGAAGAAAGTTGCAGAATTGAAGAATGGGTATGATAAGCAGGTGGATATTGTGCAAAAGCAATGTAACCAGCAAATTCTTCAAGAGCGTGAAATTGCATCTGAAGATAAAAAATCTTTGTCTCGTAAATTGCAAGAAATGACTTCTTCTATGTCTGCATTGCAAAGTGAGATGAAGGAAAAGGATGATAAAATAAATAGTTTGCTGAATCAGGTTCGACAAATGGAAGCTACTATTCGTCAGCAAGGTAAATTGCGTAAGATAGAAGGGGTGGTAACAGAGATTAAGAATCCTTTGGCAACGCTGGTGAAGCTTTTGGGTGAGATAGTTCC
>JAIJLI010000592.1 GCA_022722495.1 Dialister sp.
GTTCCTTTTCATTGAATTCTACATCATGATTGTCACATGAACAAATCAAAAATAAACACATGAAAATTTCTATTATATATTTCATTCTCAAAAATCTATTGTGAATAGCCAAATCTTGACCATTCTTGTTAAACTTGTTTGTTAAGACATTTTTATATTGGGCGGTATTCAGCAATTGTGAAACCGCCCAATTTGAGGTGTCTATAACAGGGTTTCATACAAATCTTTTTCTTCTATCGCAAAATTGAAGAAAATCAGATTCCAATATAAAACAACACTTTGTTACATAAAAAATGAAAAGTTCAAAAATCATTCACTTTCCTTATTCTTGTTTTGGACAGAAAATTCTTTCCACCAGAATTCTAAAGTTTTTATTTTTACCGATTCTGTTTTTTTACTTTTCAACAAAGAATCAATAGATGTATTGTGTCTCTTTTTAACAAATCGATTAAAACTATTAAATGTTTCTGTCCCATATTCAGCCTCTACTTCTCGTGGGGCATGGTCGTGGCTTAACGTTTTTATATACCCCCATATGGTTTTCATCAAGTACGTTCCTGTATCATTATCTCTGGCAATTTGCTTGATGTGACTAACTTCATGAGAAAATTCTTGCAACCAAAGATCATAATCCTGTCCTCCTTCATTGTCATTTAGATAATATGGGGAGACAAGAATACGAACATTATTTGCTGAATTCCCAAGTGTTATGCAATTGCCAGATGGCTGATATTTGAACTCTAAAAGATCAGCATTTTTTATGTGTTCTATTGGAACACCAGAAACCAAAGACAACACATAAGCCGCAGACTCCGTGAATTTGTAATATGTTTCTTTCGCTGTATATGATACTACAGTGTTAGATATGCCAACAGCTTGAACTCTTTTAACATCTCGTGTATACTGTCTTACAAATTCTGTAGGGAATAGACCCTTTATATCTATATGGGTAATAGGTGAGTCGTAACAATATGTATATGCTCCCCAATGGACATATTTTTCAGCTAAAGGATCTACACTAATCCACAAACTCAACCTCGGGTCATAGTACCTCGCCCCATAGTAATACAATCCCGTCTCTTCATCGAATTCCTTCGCATTGAAAAGATAAGGCGTATTCCAAATGTTATTGCGCTCCTCAACGAATACTTCACCGAAAGGTACATACTCGATATGCTGCACTACCTCACCATCAAGATTGGTAATGTAACTACTGCTACCCAAATGGTCTGGGTGATAGTAGAACTGCATCTTCTCGTATGAGTCGCCCTCTTGGAAATTGTTCTTCATTGCTCTTGCCATAACACGTGCCTGCGCAGCCTCCAAGCTGCCGTCATTGCAGCAGAAGCCCTTACCATCGACATAATCGTTGTTGTCCTCGCCATTGTACGGCACTGCAAAGGTTGCATAATTATCCTTGATAACCTGCAACTGCTGAGTATATTTAACCTTATAATCAACAGACAAGCCATCAGTCTCGCTACCTGCATACTGGATGCGGCGTGGGTCAGAACCGTAAGAGTCAAAGTCTCCAATCTTGGAAACGACACGCTGGCTACCGATATAGATGTGCTTGGTGTA
>JAIJLI010000593.1 GCA_022722495.1 Dialister sp.
GCGAAGAATTCCTTCGTCACGGCGTGGCGGGCGATCACAGAGGCTTCCGGAAATACGACGCCCTTATGCTTGACGTAAATCACTACATTCGACGTCCCGATATCGACGCCGATGTCTTCTGAGCCGAAAGAGCCGATCCAGTCCAGAAGGGTCTTCTGCCCCGCCAGACGCTCCGCTTTCTCCGCCAGTGCTTTAGTCTCGATCGACACGGACAATGTCTGCTCCTAACCCCTGCAGCTTTTCTACAAGATGGTCATAACCACGATCAATATGATGAAGCTCGCCCACTTCCGTTTCTCCGTGCGCAGCGAGCCCGGCCAGTGTCAGTGCTGCCCCTGCACGAAGGTCTGTCGCTCTGACGAAGGCACCTGTCAGGAAGGGGACGCCCTCAACGATCGCACAGCGGCCTTCGACCTGAATAGAAGCCCCCATCCGCTGCAGCTCGCCGGCATGCATGAAACGATTCTCAAATACCGTCTCTGTGATACGGCTGACGCCGCTGCCCACGGTCATGAGTGCCATGAACTGCGCCTGCAGATCTGTAGGAAAGCCCGGATAGGGTAGCGTCTTGATATCCGTAGAGCGGATATGCCCATCACTGATGACACGGACACTGTCGACATCCTTGATCACCTTGACGCCTGCTTCTCCCAGCTTTGCGAGGAGCGGCTTTAGATGTTCATTCAATACATTTTCGATCACGACATCGCCGCCGGCCATAGCCGCTGCGATCATGAAGGTCCCCGCTTCGATACGGTCCGGAATAACTGTATGAGCGACGCCTTCCAGCTTCTTGACACCTTCGACACGGATGATATTCGTCCCTGCGCCTTTGATGTTTGCACCCATGGAATTCAGGAACGTCACAAGATCCACGATCTCCGGCTCTTCCGCCGCATTTTCAATGATGGTACGGCCTTCTGCCGTAGCAGCTGCCATGAGGATATTCTCTGTCGCGCCGACACTCGGGAAATCAAGATAAATGGTCGTGCCCTTCAGCCCCTTCGGTGCATATCCTTCGACATAGCCGTTGCCTACATTGATCTCTGCCCCCATGGCTTCAAAAGCTTTCAGGTGCAGATCGATCGGACGGCTGCCGATCATGCAGCCCCCGGGAAGCGCGATCTTCGCATGCCCCATCTTGGCCAAAAGCGGTCCCATGATCAGGAAAGAGGCTCTCATGCGGCTCATAAGCTCATAAGAAGCTTCGGTCTTATTCACCCCGGATGCATCAAAAGTCAGGACATTGTCCTCTCTTTGGACTTTGACGCCCAAAGACTCCAGTACACTGCAAATGGTCACCACATCATCGAGATTCGGTGCATCGACAATGGATGCCGGTGTCTCTGGCAAAAGTGTCGCTACAATGATAGGAAGAACGGCATTCTTTGCGCTGGAAACACGGACGTGTCCACGCAGGGGATGTCCACCATGAATTACTAATTTTTCCAAAAGGAATCACTCCTGTACTGATGAAATACTGAAAGCAAAGATCCATATTATATGTATGCCGCAGCCAAAAGGTGCGGTGCTATCCTACAAACGTCAATTATATGTATGATACCATAAAAAAACAAG
>JAIJLI010000594.1 GCA_022722495.1 Dialister sp.
TTGAATAGTCCGATGCTATCGATATTCCAACACTTTCATGCAATACCGCTACGTAGCCCCCTCACCCCTTCGGGGAGCTCCCCCGATGGGGAGCCAAGAACGTTCTTCCGCTTAACTTAATAGCCTTCCCCGCAAGAGGGGCTGGCGATACGGGGGGAAACCAGCCATCGCAAACCTTCGCCCCCTGCCTATAGAACCTCTTTCGCAAACGATCAAAGGGCAGCACGCCTCCAGGGCTACCTCTGAACTTTGAACCTAAACCAACAACCAATCAACCAAAGGACACATATATGAGTATTCAAGAGATATTAACCCAAGTGAAGTCCGGCGCGCTGTCGCTCTCTGCGGCAGAGGCGCTCATCCGTGAGAATCCGGCGGAGCGATCCTATGAGGAAATGGGATTTGCCAAGCTCGATACGGATCGGAAGAAGCGTTCCGGCTTTGCAGAAGTGATCTACTGCCAGGGGAAATCTGACGAATTCATCGGACAAATCTTCCGAAGGCTCTATGAGGTGGAGGGGGAAGTCTTCGGCACCCGCGCCTCTCCCCACCAGTATGAGATCGTGAAGGAATTCCTGCCGGAGATCTCCTATGACCCGGTGTCGCATATCCTGAAGCTGGAAAAGGAGAAGGAGCACATCGGCTGCGTGGCCATCTGCACGGGCGGCACGGCAGATATTTCCGTCGCAGAGGAAGCGGCACAGACGGCAGAGTACTTCGGGACGCATGTCGAACGTGTCTATGATGTGGGCGTCAGCGGCATCCACCGCATCCTTTCGAAGGAGGCGATCGTGCGCCGCGCGAACTGTGTCATCGCAGTGGCAGGCATGGAAGGGGCGCTCGCCTCGGTCATCGGCGGACTTGTGAAGAATCCCGTCATCGCGGTGCCGACGTCGGTGGGCTATGGCGCCAGCTTCCACGGCCTTTCGGCGCTCTTGACGATGATCAATTCCTGTGCGAACGGCATCGTCACCGTCAATATCGACAATGGCTTCGGCGCCGGCTATGTGGCGACACAGATCAACCGATTGGCGGAAATGGGACGGATCTGATCGGTATATCCGTGAGCAGATACGAAACGTCTTACAGGAGAAACGGCGGTGCATGGAAGCATCGCACTTTATGGCAAGAGGGACCCGTTGACCGCCTTCCGGATAACGGCAGCTAACAACAGTCATCAATAAGGAGAAACCATATGGGAAAAACATTATACCTTGAAACTTCCTCCGGCATCAGCGGAGATATGTTCGTTGCAGCGATGATCGACCTCGGTGCAGACCCGGAGGCACTGGAACGCGCGCTGAATTCCATCCCTGCGGACGGTTTCATGGTGGAGATCTCCAGCGTCAAGAAATCCGGCATTGCATGCTGTGATTTCAATGTCATTCTGGATGCAGCCCATGAAAATCATGACCATGATATGGCCTACCTCTATGGCCCGGCACCGGTGATCGCTGCCGCCCCGCAGGAGGAAGCGCATCACTGCCACTGCCATGAGGACGAGGAAGTGCCTCATTGCCATTGCCATGAGGACGAGGAAGTGCCTCATTGCCATTGCCATGAGGACGAGGAAG
>JAIJLI010000595.1 GCA_022722495.1 Dialister sp.
TAACAGCAAAAGATGACTTTGAAACAGAATTACAGAGCATCAAAGCAGGTGTAGATGTTTTCATTTCCAAGCCTTTCGACTTTAACAAATTAGTGCTTCAGGTGGCAAGATTATTGAAACAAGCTCAAAATGTTCGTAAAGCACAACATATCGAAACTATGTTAAAAGAACAAAGGTCTACAAAAGAGGAAACTTCCATAGAATCTTCAGACGAGTTGTTCATAAAAGAACTATTGCAAATCATTGAAACGAATATGCAGAAGGAAGGTTTTAACGTTTCTATGCTTTCGGATATGATGAAGGTCGATCAAAAGCAGCTATATAGAAAAATCAAGCAATTGACAGGTAAGACACCTGTTGCATTCTTGCGTTCCACACGTTTAAAACGAGCTGCAGAACTGCTGAAACAAGACAGATTTTCTGTATCTGAAGTAATGTATATGGTGGGAATGTCCAATGCTTCTTACTTCACGAAATGTTTCACAAACGAATTTGGCATCGCCCCAAAACAGTTTGTGCAGGAACACAACGGACATGTTTAGGACAGATATGCGACATGTCCTTTTTGCATTAGTCTTTGTCTGATTTGGATTTGGTTTAATTTTCCCAATATGCTAATTTTGCAGCAGACTTCAATTTTAAACATAAAAATCGTATGAAACAGATTAAACTAATTGCGAATGCATTGCTAGGCATTGCATTCTGCTTGGCAGGAACATCTTGTCAAACGGATGCCGTTTCGACACCAACCGTAACTTCAATGAATGAAGCCTTACCAGTAGGAAGCACCAGAACGACAGAATCTCTACCTTTCATAAAAGGAGCAGACTTGTCATACACCAATGAATTGGAGGATTGTGGTGTCCAGTTCACCGAAAATGGTGTTGCTAAGACTTCTTATGAATTAATGAATTCTTATGGTGCAAATCTTGTACGTCTGAGATTATGGCATAACCCAACTTGGACTAAGTATTCAACATTGTCTGATGTAAAAAAGAGTATAAAAAGAGCAAAGGATTTAGGCATGTATGTCTTATTGGATTTCCATTATTCAGACACATGGACTGATCCTGAACAGAATGTTGTTCCTGCAGCTTGGGCTTCAGTTGTAAATAATACCACAGTTTTGTCAGACTCCGTATATAATTATACACTGTCAACATTGCAGACTCTTTTGTCTGAAAATTTATTGCCAAACATGGTGCAGATAGGCAATGAAACAAACAAAAACATCATGGTAGCAGACAACTCTTTGTTAGAGCCTGTGGATTATGAAAGAAATGTTCAACTGTTCAATGCAGGCTTAAAAGCAGTAGAAGATTTTAACAATGCAACTGGGAAATCTATAAAAACAGTTCTTCATGTTGCCATGAATCCAGGAGACGCCAACAATTGGGTTGCAAACTTAAAGGCTTTAGGTATTCACAGTTTTGATATGTTAGGCTTATCCTACTATCCTCAATGGCAATCTTATACTCCATCCGAACTGGGCGAGTTCACTTCTAAATTATATCAAACATATGGCATAAAACTTTTGGTGGCAGAGACTGGTCATATTTGGACCCGTGAATGGA
>JAIJLI010000596.1 GCA_022722495.1 Dialister sp.
ATGGGAAGACTTGCCAGAGCGATACAGAAATACTGATTAAACCAAAGCCACGGAGATAGTAATTATCGACAGTCAAATGAATTACCGAGGAAAACTTGACACTTACTCCGTCGCGTCTTCCCCTTTACTTTTTCGAAAAAATGCGATATACTATAAAACATCATCTATGGCGGTGTAGCCAAGCGCTAAGGCATGGGGCCTGCAAGCCCCTTATCCCCGTGTTCAACTCCGGGCACCGCCTCCAACCATCCAACTCCTGCATGGCAGGAGTTTTTTTGATGCCTGAACGCAAAAACGGGCGAACCCTGATGCGATCAGAATACGCCCGTCTCTCCTCTAGTCTCTTGGAAAACCAATGCTGCCACTCAATGAGTGTTTCTCGAATAGCTACTCCTTCGGGATAGGACCATATTTATTCTTTTTGTTCTGCCCGGGGAAGAACGCAAGCAGGATCACCGCTGCCATGAAGATCACTGCGATCGTCCGTGTAGCAGTGAGCTGCGAGCCCATGTACTCTCCTCCGAGCTGATTGATAGCAAAGAGGATCGCGAAGAAGATCCAGTAATAGATATGAGAAAGCCCCAAGTCCGACATACGCCGCATCGCAAGGCTGATGAGAGAAATGAAGCAGAGCGTCCCCAGGATCAGAAACGTCATGATGTATACATTCGCATCTCCCACAAAAAGCTCAGGCTTGAAGCAGGTGAAGGCGAACATGAAGGCAGCCGGAATGCCGACAGTCAGCATCTTAGGGATATAGGATCTGCGACTGATACGGCCCACGGGATCAAAGAACGTGGAAAACAGGCGTCCCAAAGGTCCCTTTGCCTGTTTCTTTTCTTCCGCTTCGACAGCCGCCTGATCAGAAAGCGCTTTCGCTGCCTCGCTGTCCATGAGAGCGATCGTGAAACTCTTATCACCCTTCGCCGGGCGTGTCACAAAGATCGAGGTCACCGTATCTGCGAAAATATCCATCGCGCTTGATGCCTGCGCTTCGCCCGCTTCCTTCGTGAGTGACTCTATCAGCGCCGCTCTCTTCTCCGCCCGCAGCTCTGCGTAGATCGCTGCGGTCTTCTTACGGTAAATGCAGACGCCCGTGAGGGAGATCTCTTCCCCATAGAAGGATGCCTTCTCTTCTCCTTCCGAGAGAGAATAGAACGCAGTGTTCTTGTCTTCGTCCCGACTCTCCTCGGTGCATGTGAAGTGATTTGCGATCATCCTGAGCGAGTCTCCGAGCCGGAGTACACCGATCTTTCTCGTCTTTCTCTTCCTTCCTCCCGTCACGGCCTTGCCCGCTGTCTCAGAGATATCCGGAATATCAAAATTCATTGCCATAGCCCTCACCTGTTTTCTAAAAATCTTCACTGTACCTATTATACCTTCTCGCGGGTAGGAAAGTAATAAAAAAGAAGCCGATGTGAAATAACGATCATCTTATTTTCGCGTTCCATCTGCCGCGGGGAACTTGCAGCTCTCATAGGAGTGGCCGGGAAACCTTATCCCAGCTGTCTTTCATGCCATAGTCACCCTATCCGCCCCTGCGGGGCACCTTCCCCTAGAGGGGAAGGCT
>JAIJLI010000597.1 GCA_022722495.1 Dialister sp.
GAAATGGCGTCTCACTGGATTTTCGCGTCGCTTCACTCCTAAAAATCCAGTTCGCTTGCACAACCCCTTCGGGGAGCTCCCCCGATGGGGAGCCAAGAATGTTCTGCTGCTTAACTTAATAGCATTAGGGTGAGGAGGACGCCATGTATGTATGTTTTCAGGAGATCCGCCGCCGTGATGGGATCCGCGCTTCCCCAAGGCTCCCCCTTCCCCCGCCTTCGTCCTTACGTTATAATATATCTAATGAAACTCTTATTTCTCAAAAGGAGGCTTCTTTATGGAAAAGATACATATCAACCTCGGCAAGGATTCCTACGACATCGTGATCGACAGCGGGCTCATCCGCCACGCAGGAGATGCGGTCTCTTCCCTCACGGGCGCGCATGATGCAGCCATCATCACAGAGGATGGGATCGATCGCCTCTACGGCATGGATCTTGTGAAATCCCTCGAATCCGCTGGCATCCGCACCCAGATGATCGTCGTCCCCTCGAGTGAGAAATCGAGAAGCCTCTCCATCGTGAACCGCGTCTACGGCGCGCTCGTCGACTTCGGCCTGCCCTCCGACGGCGTACTCATCGCACTCGGCGGACGCGTCGTCGGTGACATCACCGGCTTCGTCGCAGCCACCTACCACCGCGGCATCGCATACATCCAGTTCCCGACATCCGTGCTTTCGCAGATCGGCAGCGCCATCGGCGGCAAGATCACGCTCGATATCACCGCGGGCAAGAATCTCGTCGGCACCTTCTATCAGCCGCGAGCCGTCTATATCGACCCCGGCATGGCCAAGACACTGCCGAGAAAATACCTGCACAATGGCATGGGCGAAGCCGTGAAGCTCGGCTGCGTCTGTGACAAGGAGCTCTTCGAGCTTTTCGAAAAAGCCAATTCCGACATGGATCTCCTCCGCGTGCTGCCGGAGATCATCCGCCGCTGCTGTACCATCAAGGCGCACTATGTAGAGATCGACCCCACTGGCAAGAAGGAGCGCCGCCTACTCGACTTCGGGCACACCATCGGCGGAGCCATCGAGCGCTGCTGCCGCTACGATGACAAAACGATCACCCACGGCGAAGCGACAGCGATCGGCATGTACCTCGTCACCAAGCGCGCCGAGCTTCTCGGGCTCACTACCCGCGGCACCACGAGCCGTCTCGAGTACGTCTTGAAGTCGCTGTCTCTCCCCACAGAGACACACATCGCTCCCGAGATCCTCGCTGCGGATATGGCCAGAAGCAAGCATGTCAAGGAAGGGAAGCTCCAGCTCGCCCTCATGAAGGAGATCGGTCAGGGCTTCCTGAAGGAAGTGACGGTCGAAGAGCTTGCCAAGTATGTGAAATAGGGACGGGGATCAGGATACCAGGTGACATCTTCTTCCTTCTGCCTTTCATGCCGCCAGTGCCCTATTCGCCCCTTCGGAACACCTTCCCCTCGAGGGAAAGGCTGACGATACGAGAATACCGTCATCTAACATGCGGCGAAGCCGCCACCTGAACCCTTTGAACCCTGAACCTTGAACCCTGAACCCTGAACCCTGAACCCTGAACCCT
The DNA here is from genome assembly GCA_022722495.1 of Dialister sp. Taxonomy (GTDB): domain Bacteria; phylum Bacillota; class Negativicutes; order Veillonellales; family Dialisteraceae; genus Dialister. Next base: position 1,554 of record JAIJLI010000597.1, read on the forward strand.
GAACCCTGAACCCT
>JAIJLI010000598.1 GCA_022722495.1 Dialister sp.
CTCCTATGAGAGCTGCAAGTCCCCCGCGGCAGATGGAACGCGAAAATGAGATGATCGTTATTTCACATCGCCTTTTTGTTTTTGTGTCATCGGCGGCGATGGAAAACGCATAGAGGTTTGCTGGCTAAAAGAAAGGGGAAGGACGGTGTGTTGTAAGATCGCGAAGAAGTGGGATCTTTTGCCGCTAGGAACTGTCTGCCGAAAATACGAAGAAGTGGATTCTGCCTTTTCGATCCCGAACCTATACCCTGCTATAAAAATCTTTTATTTCATGTTTTTATCGAAGACTTGGCAGATATTTCTTGCTGCTGCCGTTCCATGAAGTGCGGATCGGGGGGAAAGGAATGGAGGAATACCCCGAAAGTACATAGATAGCGATATAATCGGAGCTCATGGGATTTTAAAGAACGCATTATTGCTCTTGATTCCCATCTTCGGATACATAGATACCGATATAAAAAGCGTTGGATGAACGATAATTTCTGCAAATAAATTTAGAACAATCGTGAGATTTTTACTGTATTCATATTTTTTCTCTCTTGCAAAACTGCGAGAAGCAAGTAAAATAATCATAGATGCCTATGGAAGTACCGAATGGGAAACCATGGATATGAGCCCTTTTCCCTGGGGCTGAGCGAAAGGAGGATAGCCGGTTGGCCAAGGGGTTGATTTCCGGAAAACGTTTCGGGATTCATTGATTTCAGCAATTATATATTTACACATAGGATTCTGAAGTCTTCCGGAAAGCTTTTCTCCGCTGTTTCAGAGGCATCTGATGAAAGAGCGGGAGAAGCCATCCAATAAGGAAGGTGAACCATTATGGATCCAGCCATTATCACTCTGTGTGTCCTGGCTGTGGCAGCGTTTCTCTTCGTTACCGAACTGATTCCACTGGCTGTCACTGCTATGGCTGCATGTACTGTATTGGGGATTCTGGGCGTACTCCCGGCGAAACAGGTATACGCAGGTCTCTCCAATTCCACCGTCGTTCTCTTCGGCGGTATGTTCGTCATCGGCGCTGCTATGTTTAAGACCGGTCTTGCCGAAGCGATCGGTATTGCCGTCGTAAAAAAAGCAGGCACCAATGAACTGCCATTGATGGCAGCAATTATGATCGTTACCTGCACACTGTCCTCTGTTTCCTCGAACACTGGTACAGTAGCCTGCCTGATGCCAGTCATCATCGGTATCTGTCAGGCAGCAAAGCTCCCGGCTTCCAAACAGCTGATGCCACTGGCTATCGCTGCTAACGTCGGCGGCACCATCACTATGATCGGTACTCCGCCAAACGTCATCGTTACCGGCGCTCTCTCTGCAGCAGGACTTCCGACCTTCGGATTCTTCGAATTCGCATTCATCGGCATTCCGCTCTCTATTATCATCGTTCTCTATACCCTCTTTGTAGGTCGTCGTTTCCTCCCCGACCACTCTGCTGGTGCAATGGATGAAGAAGCAGTCAAAGCTGCGAAAGAAGAAGCTGGTGCTTCCGGCGATGACGCTCCGAAGAGCAAGACCAAGATGTGGATCTCCGGTCTCATCCTGATCGGCGTCGTTGTCTGCATGGCT
>JAIJLI010000599.1 GCA_022722495.1 Dialister sp.
TCTTCGTGCGAAGGGCTTTCATGAAAAAAGCGCGCGGCCAGTGCTTCTGCTCCATCAGAAACTGGTCTAAGCGCTTGCCCTCCTCCGATTTTTTGATCGTAAATATTTCCATGATCGTCTCCTTGCACGTCTGAAATGCCGCTTTCAGGCGCTGCGCCTCAAAAGCGGTGATCGAGGTCATACGGATGATCCGCCGTGGCAGGCATCCTCTGCCATTTTCTTGAGCTCATCCTTGGTGTGTCCGGTCGCGAGCCGCGCCATCGTCTCCACGACTTCTGCTTCATGCTCGCCCGCGATATCAAAGGCGCCGCAGAGCAGCTGTGAGTATGAGGTGATCACTTCACGCCGGCGGTCTTCTTCTATCGCCGCGGAGAGGCGGCCGTCTCTTGTCATCTGTATTTTCATGGTGATTGAGATTCTTTTCGGTGTCATAGTCCCTCCTGCATTTCTCTTTATAGTACAGGATGACAAAGATTTTGGCTAGAGGCACCGGGGAAAAGCAGGTGCCATGGCAGCAAAATGACGGGAGAGTCTTCTATTTCTCTCTGCAAGATGCAGATTATCTTCGGTAAGATGCAAAGGATAGGTTGTAAATCATCATAAATATTTTTAATTGGCTATCATTTATAGGTTCTTCTATAATGAGATCATGCAAAGCATTCCCTGTTGTGATGAGGGAGGATCCGCCATGAACAATCTGGACTACTTGGAATATGAAGGCTCGCGGCTTTTAGACTATGCGATGAAAACATACAGTAAAACTTCCACCGGCTCGCTGGTGAATGATATCGAGCGCGCCGTCCTTGCAGGACAGAAAGAATTGTCTCTGGCAGAACAGGATGCACTACAGTCTCTCTCCTTTGAGTATACCCTGTACCGTCTCTACATTGCTCGCTGCATGATCCGTCACCACAAGAGCGGTTTCGGCTGCACTGATGCGATCCTGAAAGGTCTTTCCAGCACGCTGTCTTCCCTGCCCTCTGCGCTCAAAATGCTCGCCCTCGAGCATGATCTGAACGGGTCCTACCTGCTTCTTGGCTGCTATGTAGAAAAGCTGACGAAAGCACATGTGGAAACGATGTTCCAATGCTACGCTGCCATTGAAAAAGCCTGCGTCACGGGGGATCGCGAAGCGCGCCTCACCTCTTCCATCGAAAGCTCTCTTTTGGCGATGGCCAAGGAGATCAACTTCGTCCCAAATCCTTCCCTGCTCCGTCATCTCATGGAGGAGACCCGTGCTTTCATGCGTGCGCTTTCTCTCCGTCTATCTGAAATGACGCCGGAGAGTGTCCATCACAAGGCGCACGGAAAGACGCTCGTCCATACGCACCACTCCGTCTTCTCCCGTGAAAACTATGAACACATCTACCCGTCCCTCACCCTCATCGCCGGCATCATGACCGGATTCCTCTTCATGTTCGCCTGACAAGGAATGAGATTCCCATTTCCTCAAAATAAAAAGGGGCTGTGAAATAACGATCATCTCATTTTCGCGTTCCATCTGCCGCGGGGACTTGCCGCTCTCATAGGAGTGACTGGGAAACCTTATCCCAGCTATCTTTCAT
>JAIJLI010000600.1 GCA_022722495.1 Dialister sp.
GCTCTACGGCACCAGCCTTCTCCTCGCTATCATTCTTATCTGCGCGACCCTGCTGGTCCTCGCTCTCATCTCCATCGAGTTTGCTCCGCTGCCCGGCGTCATGCCTCTGCCCGGCCTTCACCTCATGACGAAGCTCTCCATCGGCGTCGCAGGAGTCTCCTCCGCACTCGCCGTCTTCCTCATCGGCCGCGAAGGCAGTAGGGCCCTGCAGGGCTCCTTTTCCAAGGAAGAGAAGGGCGGTGAAGAAAAATGAAAAAGATCGCCGTCTGCATCGCACTCGCGGTCATCTCCATAATGAGCGCCGCCGCCTCCTTCCTCGTCAATGACGCCCCGGCGTACAGAAACTGGGCACAGATGAACCGCCCCAAGATCATGGAGACCTTTGGCCGGGATAAAAAAGAAAAGCCGGGCAAAATGCCCCCGCCCGCTGCCCGTCCCAGAAAAGAAGAACAGCGCGCGCCCATGATGAATCCGTCCCATCCAAAAATGGAAGACAAAGACCATTACCAGAGTGCGCACGACAAAGCAGCCCCGCCGGCAGCTCCGCAGGACGGAGAAAATCAGTGACTGGGGACTAGTGGCTAGGGATTAGGTTTGCGATACGAGAAAACCGCCAGGGAAACACTGATTAAATCGTTGTCAGACTCTGCGATTTAATCAGCGTTTCCCTAATTTCAAATCTCCGCGGCGCTTCTATATCTTTATGCGCCGCACCAACACTCCTCACTCCTCATTCGAGCAAAGCTTTCATACGGAATCAAAGGACGCCCCGCCCCATGGGCTAACCCTGAACCCTGAACCCTGAACCTTGAACCTTGAACCCTTCCCCCTTCCCTTTCCCTGCGTTTTTATATATACTGAGTACAACAGATTTTTTATGCGACCCTCGCCGCCATAAAAGAAAGGATGAATCATCATGAAAAAGCTGAATGTACTCCTCACCGCTTCCCTCTTAGGTCTTGCCCTCGCGGGCACTGCCCTCCTCGCTGACACGGCAAGCGCCAAGGATCCGGCGCCGCAGAATGCCGAGCAGACGGAGGCTAAGAAGCCCGCACAGCGCGAGCTGAAAGACTGGGAGAAGAAGTATTACGAACTTCATCCTGACCAGCTGAAGCAGGATCAGGAAAAAGCCCATCCCGAAAAGAGACGTCATACCGATGAGGATGACGTAGAGTGGCATCGGCTCTGAGACGATGTCAAGAAAGCATAGGAGAGCCCATGCGCAATGGGTCAAAGAGGAACGGAGAGTCCACCACAAGCCTCCGATCTGCGTCACTCAATGACACCTATCTCTCAAGCCCCAGGAAAAGAGGCCCAAGAAAAAGGAGCTGTGAAGAAATGAATCCTCATTTCTTCACAGCCCTTTTTTACTTTGCTTTCATTTGGTTCAGGGTTCAGGGTTTAGGTGGCGGCTTCGCCGCATTTTTTTAGAAGATGGTATTCTCGTATCGCAGCCTTCCCCTCTAGGGTAATGCTATTAAGTTAAGCGGCAGAACGTTCTTGGCTCCCCATCGGGGGAGCTGCCCGAAGGGGTTGTGCAAGCGAACTGGATTTTTAGGAGTGAA
>JAIJLI010000601.1 GCA_022722495.1 Dialister sp.
CATAGCACGCTATACCGCTAGCATGCCCCTATTGCCTTCGGCACTTCCCCCGAAGGGGGAAGCAAGACGTTACGTAGCTAACGATTTCCTTAACTTAATGGCCTTCCTCATCGGGGAAGGGGGACCGCGTCAGCGGCGCTCGGGTACTCTCATAAACGACGTACTTGAAACACTCCTTCCCGCTCTCTTTCATACCGCTGGTGCCCTATCCGCCCCTTCGGGGCACCTTCCCCTTGAGGGGAAGGCTGACGATACGGAGATCCAATGTTTCCGTGATCCCCATTGCACCTCGTTCTCTCATGATCAAAAGGCGATGCCCGTTATCAGGCATCGCCTTTTTGATTGCCAAGCATACCCCGGCTGTATTATACTTGAGGATGGATACATAGCGATGATACAAAAAGAGAAATGGTGACGGCAGCTTCTCTGTTCATAGAAGAAGGGCGATGCCCGATCCCATTTCTCATGTGACGGGCGATCGACCTTTCATCGTCCGCCCATCTGAGTTACGGAAGAAAGGAGGGATACCATGGGACTATCGATCAAAGACATCCTGCTCTTGGACTACTTCGATGGCAAGCCGGCGCACCACAAGGTGCCACCCTATAAAGAGAGCATCTACGGGCGTGATGCGAATGACCGCATCGGAGAGCTTTTTGATGACGGCTGGATCCGCATGAGCCGTCCGCAGGAGACGCTCACCATGCTGCCGGACAAAGCGCTCTCCGATTTCCTCAAACGATACGATCTCTCCGGTGAAGGCACACACGCCGAGCTCGTGGGCCGCGTCATCGCCAAAGTGCCGGAGAAGGACTATGCTCATGGCGTCCCGAAGATCTACGTCCTTACCAAGGAAGGGCAGGCGGAGGTCGGACACCACATGGCCTACGTACTGAACGTCCGTGAGAACTACGGTCTGACCGAGGGCGAGATCGGTGAGTCGCAGACCGCTCTCTCCGCCCGCGGCGAGTCCTACACCGCGCGCGGCATCCTTTACCGCGCTTTTCAGCAGAAGATCTCCCTCTACACCATGGCAGGGGAATGGTCGAAGCTGCGCAACATGTACTATACCGTGGCGAATTTCTACATCCGCATCAAGCACAATGACTACGCACTGCCCTACCTTTACCTCGTCTTCTTCATGGATATGTCCGGTATGGGCAATAAGAACAACCTCGTGCCCTACGAGAACCTTTTCCCGACGCAGAAGGGCATGATCCTGCTCATGGATGAGATCAGGAAAGGTCTGCACATGACGATGGATGATGTGAAAGGCTCCTTCCTTTCCTCCATCGCCCGCATGGCGCCATCGCTGCCCTTCTCCTACTTCTCCCCGCAGGTCATGGCCTCCATGCTGCTCGAACGTCTCCGCGGCATTGATTTCAACGGCACGAAGTACATCTGCGACAGAAATGTCCCGGATCCTTCCTCGGGGGCGTACCACTATGTCCCCTACGGCCGGAGCGAAGCCCGCCCCGCCGCCCGCACCCGTCATATCGTGAAGCCGAAGATCATGGCGCCTCCGGTTCTGCGGATGCCCACCTTCACCGCGCCCGCCCCCTT
>JAIJLI010000039.1 GCA_022722495.1 Dialister sp.
CCCTTGAAGTACCAGATATGGGAGACCGGGCAGGCCAGAGAAATATGGCCCATGCGTTCACGGCGAACCTTGGAGGAGGTGACTTCGACGCCGCACTTGTCGCAGACAGTACCTCTGTAACGCATCTTCTTGTACTTGCCGCATTTGCATTCCCAGTCTTTGGTCGGTCCGAAAATCTTTTCACAGAAGAGACCGTCGGTTTCTGCCTTCAGGGTTCTGTAATTGATGGTTTCCGGCTTCGTCACTTCCCCGTGAGACCATTCAAGGATCTTTTCCGGAGAAGCGATACCGATTTTCATGGAATCAAATTCATTTACATCTAACAATTGATTAGCGCTCCTTTCCGGAATCAGTCATCCTGGCTGTCATTCGTAAAGCCAAGTTCTGTATCAAGATCAGTTTCACCAAAGCCGGCTTCTACGGGAGCCTGTGCATTGGCTTCTGCTTCGAGTGTATCATTGAAGGATGCGACATCATCGCCGGCGTTTTCGATAGCACCATTCATGTGGCTTTCCATGTCGTTTCTGGAATCGGAAACGGCATCATCACCTTCCATGGCTTCTTTCAGTTCATCCTTATGCCATGGCTGTCCGCCGCCGTAGCCCTGTTCCAGATCGCTTTCATCGAGCTCTTTCAGGATGACTTCGTCGCCATTTTCATTCAGGATACGGACATCGAGGCCGATGGACTGGAGTTCCTTCATGAGGACCTTGAAGGATTCCGGTACGCCCGGACTCGGGATGTTTTCGCCCTTGACGATCTTTTCGTAGGCTTTGACACGACCGATGACGTCATCGGACTTCACGGTCAGGATTTCCTGCAGCGTGTAAGCCGCGCCGTAGGCTTCCAGAGCCCAGACTTCCATTTCACCGAAACGCTGGCCGCCGAACTGTGCCTTGCCGCCCAGCGGCTGCTGGGTAACGAGGGAGTATGGGCCTGTGGAGCGGGCATGGATCTTATCATCAACGAGATGATGGAGCTTTAACATGTATTTCCAGCCAATGGTGACCTGATTGTCCAGTTTTTCACCGGTACGGCCATCATAGAGGTCCGTCTTCGCACCGGCCGGGAGGCCTGCTGCCTTCAGGGTCGCTGCAAGGTCTTCATCTCGGCAGCCGTCGAAGACCGGGGTCGCGATATGGATACCGGACTCGGTCGGTTCAGGCATACCGTATTTTTCGAAATCATAGCCGCAGTCGATGAGGCGCTGCTTCATTTCTTCATATTTCGGAGAGCCGACACCGGCTGCCATTGCCGCATGGATCTCTTCGCCGAGCATGTGGCAGGCCCAGGAAAGGTGGATCTCCAGGATCTGTCCGATGTTCATTCGGGACGGTACGCCCAGTGGGTTCAGTACCAGATCGACCGGACGGCCATCCGGGGTGAACGGCATATCTTCGACAGGCATGATGCGGGAGCATACGCACTTGTTGCCGTGACGGCCTGCCATTTTATCGCCTTCACGGATCTTACGTTTCTGCGCGATGTAGACGCGGACGAGCTTGTTCACGCCCGGTGCCAGCTCATCACCATTTTCACGGGTGAAGACCTTGACATCGACGACCTTGCCGAATTCGCCGTGCGGCACACGCAGGGAGGTATCACGGACTTCTCTTTCTTTGTCACCGAAGATCGCACGCAGCAGTCGTTCTTCCGGCGTCAGCTCCGTCTCGCCCTTCGGGGTGACCTTGCCGACCAGGATATCGCCTGGACGGACATCAGCGCCGACCATGATGATGCCGTTTTCGTCGAGGTATTTGACAGCATCTTCCGAAACAGAAGACAGCTGACGGGTGATCTCTTCCTCGCCCAGCTTGGTATCGCGGGCATCGCATTCATATTCTTCGATATGAATGGAGGTGTACAGGTCATCCTTGCAGAGACGTTCGGAGATCAGGACGGCGTCTTCGTGGTTGTACCCTTCCCAGGATACGAAAGCTACGAGTACATTGTGGCCGAGAGCCAGCTCGCCGCCATCGGTCGCCATGCCGTCTGCCAGCGTGTCTCCCGCTTCTACGCGGTCGCCCTTGGATACGATCGGGTGCTGGTTGATGCAGGTGGACTGGTTGGAACGCATGAATTTGATGATGTCGTAGGTGTCAAGCTCGCCGTTCTCTGCGCGAACGATGATCTGGCGGCCCGTGACTCTTTCGACAGTGCCGGCACGCTTAGCGAGGATGCAGACACCGGAGTCCTGACCAGCGACCCATTCCATGCCGGTGCCGACGAGCGGTGCTTCCGGACGCAGGAGCGGTACAGCCTGACGCTGCATGTTCGCACCCATCAGAGCTCGGTTCGTATCATCGTGTTCGAGGAATGGAATGAGGGAGGTACCGATGGAGACGACCTGCTTCGGAGATACGTCCATCAGCACGACTTCGTCCGGTTCCGCTTCGAGTACGTCCGGGCCGCGGCGGCTCGCTACATTCTTATGAACGAAATGACCTTCTGCATCGAGCGGTTCGCTCGCCTGTGCGATGATCTTATCTTCTTCGATATCTGCGGTGACATATTCACACTTATCAGTGACAGTGTGGGTCTTTTCATCGATCAGACGGTACGGTGTCTCGATGAGGCCGTACTTGTTGATGACGCCGTAGTTGGACAGAGAGGAGATCAAGCCGATGTTCGGACCTTCAGGGGTTTCTACCGGGCACATACGTCCATAGTGGGAGTAATGTACGTCGCGGACTTCGAACCCTGCACGTTCGCGGGAAAGACCGCCAGGTCCCAGAGCGGAAAGACGACGCTTATGCGTGAGCTCTGCCAGCGGGTTTGTCTGGTCCATGAACTGAGACAGCTGGGAGCTGCCGAAGAATTCCTTGATAGCAGCTACGACTGGACGGATATTGACGAGCGCCTGTACGCTCATCTTATCCTGGTCCTGGGTGGTCATTCTCTCGCGAACCACTCTTTCCATACGGGTAAGACCGATACGGAACTGGTTCTGCAGGAGCTCACCGACACAGCGGACGCGGCGGTTGCCCAGATGGTCGATGTCATCACTCTTGCCATAGCCCTGCATCATGTTCAGGAGATAGTCAATGCAGGCGATGATATCACAGATCTCCAGCGTGCGGTAATTGTCTTCACGGTTGCCGGAAGAGCAGATCACCTTGACCGGGGTGCCATCATCCTTCTGTGTCATGACTTCGACCTGATCATAGGAAGAGAATACACCGCTTTCTTCGATCCTTGCGATCGCTTCTTCATCGATGGTGCTGTTGCCTTCGATGACCACTTCACCCGTTTCCATATTGACGATCGGGCCTTCGGTCTTGTGACCGAGGAGACGGTTCTTCCAAGCCAGCTTCTTATTCAGTTTGTAACGGCCGACCTTCGCGAGATCATAACGGCGCGGATCAAAGAAAAAATTATGGAGCAGCGTCGTACCACTATCTTCAGTAGCCGGTTCACCCGGGCGGAGCTTGTGATAGATCTCGATCAGAGCGGACTTTTTGTCCGTGGTGCTGTCTTTTTCCAGCGTCTTTTCGATATGGATATCATGATCGAAAAGCTCCAGGATCTCTTCATCGGAAGAGTAGCCCAGCGCACGGATGAGGACAGTGACCGGCATCTTACGGTTGCGATCGATACGGACAGAGACGGAGCCGGCCGGATCCGATTCCAGCTCGATCCACGCGCCGCGATTCGGGATCAGCTGCGCGGTATAGATCTCCTTGTCGAAAGCATCTCTTTCGCGCTTGTAGTATACGCCGGGGGAACGAACCAGCTGGGATACGATGACACGCTCGGCACCATTGATGATGAATGTGCCCGTGTCCGTCATGACCGGGAAATCCCCCATGAACAGATCGTGCTCTTTCAGCTCGCCGGTTTCCTTGTTTTCCAGACGCGTCTTCACGTACAGCGGAGCGGAGTAGTTCACATCCTTCGCCTTGCACTGTTCGATATTGTACTTGCCCTTGCCGAAATAGAAATCGCCAAAGTGCAGCGCCCATTTCTTAGCGCTGTCCTCGATAGGAGAAATATCTGCGAAAACATCCTTCAGCCCTTCCTTGCAGAACCATTCATACGACTTCGTCTGCAGATCGAGCAAATGGGGCATCTTCAGTACTTCCTGCGATCTGGCATAGGTGTATCTCTTCTTCTTCCCCACCACGACAGGTCTGAACATCTTGCTGTTCGGCATTCCTTGCCTCACCCTTTCATAAAAAAACATGGCTTTCTTCCTCCCGGAAAAAAGAAGCAGGAAATCGAACCAATCATCGAGTCCCTGCCTGCCTCCGGAAGCATTGCACAACCTTATTATATATACTCTACTAAAAGAACCGTTGCGAATAAAAATTATATCATACAAAGTCAATATCCGCAATGATTCTCCCGAAAACCTGCATAAAGATTTCTTCTATAATGCGTATCATTTATTTTCTTTTATAGAAATTATCATACGCTATATAAAAGTTTTTATGCGTCAATTTTTCTATTGACTTTTTCAGGATCTTCGTTCCGGCTTATTTTAGCATTGTGCTTTGAAAAATGCAAGGGGACCGGCGGCCAGTGAACGATGACGATTCACCAAGAAGAGGTGCTGATCTTCACGGAGGAGTGTTTCCGGAAAAAGCCCCTCTCATCTAATTTGCTCACCGATACCCCGAGTAAACATTCGCATTTCATATTGGTAAATCAAAAACGGAAAGCGCATAATGAATGAAACGATTCCCCCGTCACTTCACAATAAGGAGGTCCCATGGAAAAAGAAAAGAGAACGATCAAGAAAAGAAAAGGCTTCATGCTTTTAGAGCTCATCATCGTCGTCGCCATCATCGGCATCCTCGCCGCCGTCGCCATCCCGAACCTCGTCGGCATGACTGACGAAGCAAAGGTCTCCAAGATCCAGTCTGATCTTTCCACCATCGGCACCGCCATGGAAGTCTACCACGTCAAGAAAGGCGGCACCTACCCCGACAACCTCTCTGTGCTCGCAGGCGATAACGGCTATCTGAAAAAAGTCCCCGAACCGCCCATGGGGGCCAGTAAGTATACCATAGGAAACAAAGGCGAAGTCACCTGCACCTTTAATGGCGTCACCTACTCCTCCTTCGGCACATCGACGGGAAATACAGACAGCAATACAGGAAAATAATCACGCAAAAAGGGGCTGTGAAGAAATGATGATTCATTTCTTCACAGCCCCTTTTGTCATACACGAAAAAATTCTATTTCTTCATATCCTTTTCCACGGTATTCGAGAGTTTCATTTCCTTCACCAGCATAGCGACCTGCTCTTTGAGCGCACGGATTTCCTCATCCTGTGCTGCCATCTTCTGGTCGGATTCTATCTTGGCTGCTTTCAGCTCTTTGATTTCCTGAGACATAGCAGCTTTGGAAGTCGTGAGACCAGTCTGTCCCTTACCGACTTTGAAAGACAATCCCACATTATATGCATTGTCATCCGCACCAATCGTCGCACCTGCTGAGACCATCATCATTTCATTCGGTTGATAGAAGAGCCCCATCGCTGTAGCCGACTTACCACGATAATTGCCTGCAGCCACTGCTACATCCAGCTTGTTGTCCGGATCATAGTCCAGATGATGCAGTCCAGCCAGTGCGGCCCCCACTGCACCTGCATTCTTGATGTCACCGGAAAGTTTGCTGTTCATGGCATTCATGCTGTCCGTGAGACTGACTGCCGTGCTGTTCACGTAACCCACGTTCGCCGCACTCGACGCATCCTTCTCATCCGTCTTGACGCCAGTGAGGACGCGGTCGCCTTTCAAACCGGCTACGCTGACCTTCGTCGCACCTGCATCCGATGCTATGGCGACTGTGTCGCCATTGACTTTGACCCAACCTGCGCCCGTGTTGTTCTTCACATCTTTGATGGCGTTCCATACCGCACCGCCAGATACCAGGCCCTTGTTGCCATCTTCCACCTTGCCCGTATTCAGTTTGTTCGTATAGGCAGCTGCATCAATATTCGATGCATTGGCATCCGCTTTGCCCGCCTTCAGTTCAGAAACATTCTGCCCCAGCTTCTCGACATCCGCTTTATCGGCTTTTCCATCGACTTTGGCACCGAGGTCACTCAGGTCTTTCTTATCTGCCTTGGTTGCCAGCGCCCCATCGACATACGTTTTGTCCGCTTTGGCCGCCAGGTCATCTTTCATCGTCTCTTTGATGACGTTCTTACCTGCCTCAGACAGATTCCCGAGATCTTTGTCTGCTTTGTTTGCTACATTCACATCCGTTGCGACACCTTCGGTGGCTTTCTTGACAGCAGCATCGACGTAGCTCTTATCCGCTTTGGCAGCCAGCGCCGTTTCATGAGCATCCACTTTGTCTTTGATGGCCGTGAAATCACTGGTATTGACCTTATCTTTTACTTTCTCATCGACATACGACGTATCGGCCTTCCCCATCAGATCCGCTTTGACGGTATTCTTGATGGCCTCTTTGCCCGCTTCTGATAAATTGGTGAGATTCGTATCCGCTTTGCCAGCGAGTTCCTCCAACATCGTGTTTTTGATGACAGTCTTACCAGCGTCAGAAAGATTGGATAAATTTTTATCTGCCTTATTCGCTACATTCGCATTGGTTGCGATGCCTTCTGTCGCTTTGCTGATGGCTTCCTGTACCTGTCCGCCTGTAACGATACCGGTATCTCCAGCCGCAACCTTGCCATCCGTATTGACCATGATGGTATTATCTTTGTCGATAGTGATATGCTTTCCTGCTTTGTAGACCGTGCCAGTGGTAGAAATCCCCTGGAGTGCCTGATACAACGTATCACCAGTAATGAGGCCCGTATTTCCCGCCACATTCTTGCCGTCCCCTAAAGACGACTGCCAGGCTGCTTTGTCGATATTGGCACCCTTTTGCAGCTGCGCCAGATCAGATGCCTGAGCTTTTGGGCTCAATGCCGTAGTCATGGCCTCCGCATCCGCCTTGGCATCCAGCTCCCCCTTCATTGTATTCCGGATGACCTTTTTACCTTCATCTGTAAGATTTCCTAGGCTGGTATCGGCCTTCCCACTCACATCGACCGCACCGCCCAGAGAATCCGTGATGTCCGTTCCGTTGATGACAAGTCGGTTTGCGGAGAGTGAGTTGACATTTTTGATATCATGCCCCTCTGCATTATAGTCCCCATTCGCACTCCAGCTGGCCATGACATAGGTTCTGGTATTTCCAGTATCTGCTTGTGAAAAGTCTTTCCCCTGCATGGTCAGGGCGCCATTCGTATTCATGTGCAGGACCAACGTATGATCTACTTCGGGGTCATAAAACTCGTACGAAGTCTTATCTCCAGGATTCAGGCGGAAGAGATCCCTCACGGCCCCTTTATCCATAGCATTACCATTGACATCCGTCACACGGCCGTTGAAATTGCCCCGTACACGCACACGTTTTGCTTTATCACTGACTCTCAACTGATTCACATTCAGTGTAGAATGCCCACCAGCCGAGAGCACCGTGCCTTCATTCACCGTGATGGTATCCGCATTCACCACCGCCTTGTCATCCGTCGAGAACATACCTTTGTTCTTCAGGGTGATATCCTTTGCTGTCAGTGAAGCTGTATCCGTATCTTCCTCCGTCGTCAACATCACCTCTTCACTGCCCGTCTTGATGGTAGACCCTTTGATGGACAAGTTACCACCATCGATAGTAACATGACCAGCAACATTCACCTGGCTGTCGTTGACAGTCACATTGCCATAGACATCGCTGGATGTCCACTTTCCATCAGCATCATAGACCCCGTTTCCTTGGATTGTCAGATTCCCATTAACAGCCAGTTTCGCCTGATCGAAATTCCCGCTACTGTACTGGCCAAACGTAGCCTGATTTGCTTCAATAGAACCATCTTTCACCTGGAGCAACGCAGTATCGATATGTCCGTCATATATATTTCCGGCTACCATGAGCGTGTCTGTTTTCACAGTTGATTTACCAGTCACACTGAAAGTAGAAGCCTGGTCCAATTGATTGATATAGTCATTATTGCTTCTTTCAGCCGTCGCTGTACTCGGACCCCAAGCTCTGACAGTAAGATTTCCCCTGTTCGTAATGCCAGAAGCTTCCACAGATTCTTTGTCCCAGGCAGAGGTATCACCCGTCAGGTCAAGCACCGCTCCATTGGTTACAGTGAAGAGCCCCTTATTCTGCACCAGCACATTATTTACATGTGCGGTACCACCATCGATAGTCATCTGCCCCTCATGTAATCCTGCTGCGACATCCGCATTATCCAGCGTACCGTCTTCCTTCTCTTCCGGGTAAGCATTTCCCGCATAAAGAACGCTTCCAGAAGTGGTGCAATCCTTTAACGTGACTACGCTATTATTGGACCAGGCACCAGTTGTGACCTTTGCATGATTGATGATTGCGGTACTTCCACTATCGGCTGAAAATCTCATATCAGTCGTTTGGATACTTCCACCATTCATGATAAAAGTACTATAATAGCTCGGCCCAACCTCCGCAAAATGATCCCCGCCATCAATGAAATTGACATTGTTAGCAATCAATGTAGAGTGGTTGTTGTTACAAGCCCCCTTCACATCACGATTGCTCACCGTGAATGAGCCATCTTCATTTTTGGTCAGCCAAGTCGCACTATCCGACAAATTCGCCCCAGTAACAGGATCATAAATATAGGCTGTCTGTCCATCGATATAAATCTCATCCGCCCAAGACGAAACCACACCCGTCATTCCAAAGACCAGCGAAAAGGCGGCAATCTGTGCTAACATCTTTTTGCTTTTCATTTGCATTCCTCTTTTCTGCGAGACACGCTCGCCACACCACGAAGAATCTAAAACAACTATTATTTAGAAACTTAAAACCCCGCCTATAGATTACCCCCCCCGATTATATTGTCAAATTTCTATATATCTATACCAAATATGCATAGGTGCTATGGGAAATAATATAGAGAAGAATCATATTTCGGATAGCCTCCCTATGCACAAGAAAAGGCCCAGATTTTATCTGAGCCTTTTCGAAGCCTCCAGGGAAATGATTACTTAGCCTGTTTTGCTTCCAGTTCTTCGATTTTCTTCTGCTGCTGATCCATCTTGTCCTGCATAGCACCGATCATTGCGTACAGGTCAGCCGTGGTAAGACCAGCTTCCGTGTGCTTACCGGATTTACCGATTTTGAAGGTCAGACCGACATTGTAAGCATTATCACCACCGGTCAAGGTCGTTCCCATGCTCAGCATGACATTTCTGTTCGGACGGTAGAATGCACCCAGAGCAAATGCATTCTCGCCTTTATAAAAACCACCTGCGGCAGCAATGTCGAATTTATTGTCCGGATCATAGTCCAGTGGGTGAAGTGCAGCCAGAGCGGATGCCTTGGCGATGCCCTTATTCGCATCGGATTCCACCTGATTGATGCGGCTGTTCAGCACATTATCGCCTGCAATGCGATCTGCGGTTTCTTTTTCGATGTTGGCCTGCAGCTGCGTGTCTGCATCTTTGCGTGCTGTTGCTTCTGCATCGATTTTTTTGGCATTTTCATTCACACCTTTGGTATTCAGGTTTACACCATCTGTCAGATTGGTTGCATGATTATACAACACACCATTACCAGCTACCTTCAGTGCCGTATCTGCTTTGATGCCATTCTTCTCAATATTCTTCTGATTCTGGCTAATCTGCTGCTTGTTGCTGTTAATCTGTGTCTGCAGCTTCTGGTCTTCATCTTTGCGTACTGTTGCTTCGTTTTCGATAGCAGTTTTGTTAGCATCGATTCTGCCGCTCAGTTCGTTGTCAGCATCAATGCGAGCATCGGTTTCTGCATCGATTTTTCTGGTATTTTCATTCACACCAGCAGAAAGATTACCAGCACCATTGGTCAAAGGAGTATTGATACCGGTTTTCTTTTCCAGTGCCTCGATCTGCCAGTGCTGTTTGTCTGCATTCTTATCGAGATTTTTCAGCGCGCCACCGATGGTATCATCTTTTTTAATTGCATACCCGTCTTGTGTATTATAAGCACCCTGATTCAGCTGACCGAAAATAGTAGTGATATCGTTCTTATTAGTTTCGCTCCTCTTCTCATTTGCATCAATCTTATTCACTTGTTCCGCATTGAAAGCCCGGTTAGAATCATTCCACTGGGTCTGGAGCTTTTCGATAGCACCCTTGTTTTCTGTAACCTGATTCTTTAAGTTATCGATACGCCCACTCGCTACGGTGACCTGATTCTGCAACCCATTCACCGCATTTTCACGTTTCTGAGTTTCTGTCTTAATGGCAGCTGCATTAGAAGCAATATTATTCTTATTCGCTTCGACATCAACCTTATCAGCCTTCTGGTTTACTTTTGTAGTAAGCTTGTCCATCTCAGCGGCACGATCCATCCCTTCCTGCGCCATGTCCTTCTGGAGCTGAGAGATCTGCGCGCCCTGTGTAGTAACCTGACTCTGTAAGCCATTTACCGCATTTTCACGAGCCGTTGCTTCTGCATCAATTTTTCTGGTATTTTCATTCACCCCCGCAGAAAGATTACTAGCACCATTGGTCAAAGGAGTATTGACGCCGGTTTTCTTCTCCAGTGTATCGATCTGCCAGTGCTGTTTGTCTGCATTCTTCTGGAGTTTAGAAATATCCGCGCCCTGTTTATCAATGGCTTTTTTATTTGCTTCAATCCCAGCTTTGTTATTGGCGATACCCGTCGTATCAAGAGCATCAACTTTTGTCTGAAGGTCTTGAATTTTGGTTTCTGCCTGCTGTACACGAGAAGTATAAGTATCTACCTTGTTTTCCAACCCCTCAATAGTCTGAGCCTGTGCGCCAACCACACCCCCTGCGATCGATGCAGCAGCCAAAATTGCCGAAATTAATTTTTTGCTTTTCATCATACCAATTCCTCCTAATGCAAACGCTTTCTAAAAAAGTAGAAACGCTGAATC
>JAIJLI010000602.1 GCA_022722495.1 Dialister sp.
AAATGTTGCCTCATTCTTAAAAACTGCATTTATGGAAAAGAATACCCATTCGCTTAATTGGTATGCAACCTCCAGTCTACGAGGGAAGACATGTTGAAGCAAATTCACCGTGCAGAAATCAAACTGAAAGGTATTTCTACCATGATAGCCAATCTTCAAGCCCGGAAAGATGATATACAAACTCAAATTGACCAGATTGCAAAACAATTTGGTCAGTCAGGTGCTGACAATGACAAACTGGCTAACAAGATGGCACAATTACGCAAGGATATTGATGACATAAACGAGAAATTGGCAGCACGATACAAGATGCTTGACGATGCCAATGATACTATCAATGAAGCGAAAGCCAGACTTGCGGAAATGAGGGAGGAGCATCGTGAAATGCTTAAAAGTCTTGGTGAGGACAATGATTTGAAAGCTACGGCAATTCAGAAAAACATCCTTTGGACTTACAACAAGATGCTGACAACGTAATCAACTGTACCATGCTCTTGGTTCTCGGCTATATCCGTGAGACAACTACTTATGCACAATCTTGTGGCGGAAGAAGCTCACCAGGTACTGGTTGGGGACGTGACAAGGATGAAGATGATGAACATTGGTGGCGGCGCTGCATTGCTCAATCGGCTGCAATGATGCGTCCTGCGACACATAAGCGAAAGCGAGGACGGTAAATATCGGTAATATGAGTAATATGGATAATACTTGTGTTTGTCGCATCGCAATAAAACGAAGCAGACCGACATGAATCATTTGTTCACATCGGTCTGCTTTCGTCTTCCGTATTTTACTATTTTATATCAAAGCCCATGGATTTTTTCATTTCATATATATCTGAGAATATCGCCCCAATGGTACCGTTGTAGCGGTCGAATGGTACCGCGCGGAGCGGATGCGTGGTACCACTTATAGCGGTCGGATGGTACCGGTACCAAACATCCGCTACAACGGTACCATTGGAGCGATATTCTCACCAGATGGTCGTGCTTGAACTCTCGGCAAGTGATAGTAATCACATATCCAGCTATCAAGGCAGCATCAATCAGATTACCTTTCTTCTTCATGCTATTGGCTTTTCTCTGCATTGCAGCCAGGTCTTGCTCTATCTTCCTCCAGTCCAGTTGGGGTTGCCCGAATCATTTACCCAACATACCAGCATGGACAAAACAAGCCTCCACCTGTTCCTTATAGTTACCACGCTCTGGCTTCCAATACTTTTCCACCAAGGCGATAGCGAAGTCCTCATGCGAGGCTGCATACTGTCGTACAAAGCTTTTCATCTCCTTGCCCGATATTTTCGAGAGTACTTTATCTATTTTGTCAAAATCCGTATTTGTGTTCATAATTTTATGTCAATTCTCTATATCTTATAAAATCAATGGATGTGTAATTTTATAAGCATCTTCCAAAAGCTGTCTGTACATTTCATTACCATGACTTCTCTGAAGTTGTACCTTTAACATAAAGCTCTAAAGCAGCCAAAGGAGAATAAGAGAGGTTGGAACGTAAACAGTTGGGAATGAGTAGATTTGCACAAAGTTGCCAAATCGGCATA
>JAIJLI010000603.1 GCA_022722495.1 Dialister sp.
GCCAACTTCGGCATCATCTACGGCATCACGGTCTTCGGTCTGGCAGAACGACTGGAGATCAGCCGAGACGAGGCCAAGCAGCTCATCGACGGCTACTTCGAGACATTCCCCGACGTACACGCCTACATGGAGAAGGCTAAGGAGCTTGCCCGCGAGCACGGCTACGCCGAGACGTTCTTCCATCGCCGCCGCTATCTGCCGGACATCACCTCGCACAACGCCACCGTGCGCAACTTCGCCGAGCGCAACGCCATCAACGCGCCCATACAAGGCTCTGCCGCTGACATCATTAAGATTGCTATGGTGAAGATTTACGAGCGTTTCCGCAAGGAAGGAATAAGGTCGAAGATGATTCTCCAGGTGCACGACGAACTCAACTTCTCCGTCATACCTGAGGAAAAGGAGAAAGTGGAGAGAATTGTGCTGGAGGAAATGCAGAACGCCTATCCTCTCCAAGTGCCACTCGTGGCAGACTCAGGATGGGGTGAGAATTGGTTGGAAGCGCATTAGGCTGACTGCGGCAAAATAGTAGCGGAGGTCTCCGGCCTCCGCAGCACAAGCCTTATAATCAGATAATTATAGAATTAAACCCAAATCGCATTAGGATTTCTCTGTGTCGTACGGCAAAGAGAAATCCTTTAATTTTTGTTGCAAAATTCTGTTTGCCAACTAAAGAAAATTCTCTAAATTTGCTTCTGTATAACTCATGCCAGATTATATGCTGGCATAACAACAGAAAAAAATGAATACTCTACGATTATTTTTGCTGATGGCAGTCATTATGTGCTCACTTGCCGTCAACGCACAAGACGCTATCGCCAATGACGACAGCACAACCACTACTTCAACGGTATTGGAAAACTTTGGCTCTGAAACTATGTGCGAGAGTTTAACTTTTCAGCAACATAACGACAGCCTAATATCAAATGCTGAGTTGCTAAAAAGTATAGACAAACACTCTTCAGCTAAAAGGTTGAGGAAAGCAAAAATAATGAAGTGGACGGCTTGGATAGGCGGAAGCGTATTTTTTGTAGCCAGTGCATTTTGCTTACCTGGTGCTGCTTTCGTCGCATATTATAATATGGGGGGCCCGGGAACTAATTATTTCGCCATAGGAGCAGCGGCATTCTTCGTAGCTAGTGTGGCATGGACCACATCTTTCCTTGTAGCAGCCCATCATCAAAAGAAAATGGCTCTTTCGGCCAACACCTCCACTCCACTCATGCAATTCAATATCACCAAAGGCAAGAATTCCGCTGTCTATGCCAACATCAACATGCTCAACGACAATATTACAAACAGAAAAGCATTAGGCCTCGGCTTTAACTTCAGCTTCTAAATGAAAGTTTCTCGATAGTCCTCCGTTATGACTTCGATTGTTCTTCGATCGTTCTCCATTAGTTTAACCCAAATATAATTATTATGCTCAGACGCGGAAACAACGGATATTTGGTAACGGAAAGTACGTATTTTTTATAAGTGATTGAGAATGAGATAAGTTTTTATCTCATAAAAAGAAGAGGTTACGAATTAGAAATAAACAGAATGTAGCATCC
>JAIJLI010000040.1 GCA_022722495.1 Dialister sp.
TTTGTCCACGGAAATTATAACATTTCCACTCAAAGGGAGGCTTTCCTCTTTTATTGTTCCTGGAAAAATTCCCCTACCGAGTAAAATTTTACACTAAGCGCTCGGCCGGCATGTCTCGCGCAGCTTGATGACCCGCAGGACATTCCTCGGAAGTACATATCCGAACCGGCTCAAATCGCGCAGTGACGTATCGATCCCATATAGCTTTGAAATCAGTTTTACTATATACTTATAAAGTTATCACAGAAGGAAACATAAGCACGCACGAAGGATCCTGCATCATGCCAAATCTGTGTTTCGACAAGGAGGTATTATGAGATTTTTCAGTTATCAAACCCTGCTCGCCGCATGCCATTTCTGCTCGGACATCAATCAGAGCGCACTTGCGGCGGTGCTGCCCTTTCTGGTCGCGGCCTATCACTATGACTACGCGACCGCTGCCATGCTGGTGCTGTCCTCAAACATCATCGGTTCACTCATCCAGCCACTCTTAGGGACTCTCTCCGACAAGCACAACTGGCCCTGGATCATGCCGCTCGGCCTCTTCATGGCAGGCGGCGGCATCGCATTGACAGGTGTCACGTCAGATTTCTATCTGCTCTGCCTCTTCACGATGATCTCCGGCATCGGTGTCGCGATGTTCCACCCGCAGGGCGCGCTCATGGTCAACCGCGTCTCAACAGATGACAACCGCGGCATCAGTCTTTCGGTCTTTTCTTTTGGCGGCAATATGGGCTTCACCTTCGGCGCAGCGATCATCTCTGCATCGATCGCCTTTTTCGGCCTGCCGGGCACGCTCATTTTCTTTATCCCGGAGATCATCATCTGCGTGCTCCTTCTCGCTCTCTATCCCCGTCTGAAGGCCATCGGCGAGAGATCGATCTCCTCACACAAGAAACACGCCGTGACGGACGCACCGGACCAGTGGGGCTCCTTCTGTCGTCTCGGCGCCGTCGTTTTCGGCCGCTCTATCATGTACCTCGGGCTGAATACCTTCATCGTACTTTACTTCATGAATCATTTCCATGAATCACAGAACTTCAGCAACCTGCTCCTCAGCGTGTACTATGGCATCGGTGCGCTCTTCACACTGATCGGCGGAAAGCTGGGCGACAAGCATGGCTATCGCACCTTTGTCCGCTTCGGCTTCCTCCTCGCATTTCCTGCCGCGCTCATTCTCGCATGGACGGACAGCTCCATTCTTGGTATCCTCTGTCTCATCGTCCTTGGTGCGGCTCTGAATCTTACGTATAGCCCAATGGTCGTCCTGGGGCAGCAGTACCTGCCGAACCGTGTCGGCCTCGCCTCTGGCATCACGCTCGGCCTTGCCGTCAGCGTCGGTGGCATCACAGCGCCGCTCCTCGGAAAGGTCGGCGACATGTATGGTCTGGAGACGACCTTCTACGTGATCGCCCTGATCACTCTCATCCCGCTCATTTCTTCCTTCACCTTGCCAAGGCCAAAGAAATAGCGGCTGCCGGCTGTCCAGAGCAGTTGCATTTTCTTCCCCCTGACAGGCATACTAAAAAAGCCCGGCCTCTCTATGAAAGAGGCGGGCTTTTTAGCGTGTACGGCAGTAGGGCACTACCTTCATTCCTAATCCCCCCACAGCACCAGGTACGCCCCGATCAGAATAGCCAGAAAGCCCAAATTCGCCCCGGTAAAGACAAGAAAATAGGCACGGGCAAAGTGGAATCGCATCGAGAGATACGCCTTGAAGGAAATGAGACTCGCCATGGACGCGATGAGGGTACCGAGGCCTCCGATATTGACGCCTAGGAGAAGCGCGGTATAGTTTTCCGTATACGGAGAGAGCATGACCGTCGCAGGGACATTGCTCACGACCTGCGAAAGGAGAAGAGAGATCCAGAATTCGTGTCCGGCAAGGAGCGCAGTCGGTTTCTCCTGAAGCCCCGGGATGTGCGTCAGATTTCCTACCGCGATGAAAAGCGCTAGGAAGAGAGCGAGCAGCTTGTAGTCGACCTCGAGGAAGGCCTTCCGGTCAAGGAGCGCACAAGCAGGGATAACGATGGCAAGGAGAAATGAGATTGGGAGGAGGCGAAGGACATTCAAAAGACAGAGCGCAAAGAGAAGGAGCAGGAGCGCGATGCGAAGACGCGGTATGCCTGTCGGCTTTGCGAAGCGGAGCAGGAGCGGCCGATCTTCCAGCGTATAGCTGGCAAGGAAGAGCAGGACAGCCGAGAGAACGGTGATGGGTGCGGTGATGGAGAGAAATTCAGCAAGCGGCAGATGGTAGTGGGCATAGATGAAAAGATTCTGCGGATTTCCGATGGGCGTCAGCATACTGCCCAGATTCGCCGCGATGGTCATCCATGTGAGGACAGGGATCACCAGGCGGAGGGCATGGGCCTCTTTGAAGAGAGAGATCGCAAGCGGCACGAAGATGATGAGTGAAACGTCATTCGTGAATACCATGGAGGTAAAGAAAGAGAGAAAGAGGAATACCTGCCCCATCCGCCGGCTATTCATGGGCTTCTGAAAGAGATGGCAGAAAAGGCCGCTGAAGAATCCGGCGCGCCGAAGAGCCGCTACGATGGTCATGAGAGAAAAAAGGAGCGCCAGGAGCGGGAAATTGATACTCTCTCTCAGCGAGGAAATGCTGACCTCCGAGAAACACGCCGTCACAAGCGCAAGGAGCGCCGCTGCAGCAAGATCGGGATTTCGTCTGATAAGGCTCATGGGTGGCTCCTTTCTGATGGCCATTTGCGGCAAAATGAAAACTAGGCGACAGTGGGTGACTAGGGACAAGAGGTTCGACGCCTTCAATGGATCTTGCGGCAAAGCCGCCGCCAATATTTCTCATTTCTCCAAATCCAAGACCCACGATATGATAAAAAAGCCCTGCCTCTCCACACGGGAGAAGCGGGCTTTTCTGATTCCTATTATTCCCACTCGCCAAGTGGAAATGCAGTCTAAACTTTTTGTATAGACCGTTTGATTCTATTTGGCTTGATCTGATACCAATTATCCCAATCCTATGGGGTATCCGACTTTCTGCTATCAAAAAGCTATCAGGGGATGCTATCAATAGGGGAAGTATGTGAGGTACAGATTTTTACACTAATATCAGTTATCACAAAAGAGAAATATTGTTTCGTATCTCGTTCCACAAGCGCTGTTTGACTTCAACTGCGGTATTTACAGAGACAATACCGTATGAAGCACTTGGATGATACTTCGCGCTTAGCGGTGAATTGTGATATCTCCATATCGCATTTTCACTGCTATTTACTCTGCCTTGTAAAATCCATACCATTTTGGGAAACTGCACTTCAGCAGCTACTCTTATTTCGCAAGAATATTTGCGAATAACTTCTTGCAAATGGTGATCACGGATACTTTGTCTGGATGAAAATTTCGCATCAAGTATCACATATTCCTCATCATGTTCAGAAAGCGCAAACTTCAATATAAAATCCGGGGTATAGTAGCCTTTTTGAGTTGTCGTTCTATACAAGGTGACTCCATTTTCAAAGCAATAAGCACTAATAACCGGTTGATAATACAATGTCACCGAAATATGTCCATTGCTAAGTATATAGGTATTGGCTACATCTTTTTCGTTCTGGTAATGTTCATCAACTGCTGCATAATCGAATTTGAATACAGGATCTCTAACGCCAGCTTTTTGGTATCCGTTATCAGCTAACAACTTCAAAAGACGCAAGAGACAATAGTATTCAAACAATTTATCCAGAGTTTTTACCTGCAAAATTAGCCGTTCTTTTTCCAAACTATATTCCCCATATTGGAACCAGCGGACAATAATCTCAAACACTTGTGCATAGGGCTTAATTTCACAAAACGTACTTGTCTTTCTTGGCAAGGTGGTTATTAGTGATGCTTGAACATCAAAAAGGGAGAGATACTGCTTATAAATGCTTTGAAGAGCATCAATCGAGCGGCTTAGTTTTCCAAGCAGAATTCTACAAAAGGAAATCTGCAAAGACTTAATTGTAATGATTGGTGCGCAGTATTCTTTAGGAAAGCTGCCATGAATTTTTGTAATAACCCGCTCCTCATTCAAGATGTCCCTATCAAATTCTGAATAGATTTGTTTTGCATTTAGCAATGCGGTATGTAAAAAACCTATGATAATTCTATTCTCATAGACATCTGAGCTTTTTATGCTCGCGTCCGTTTTTATGCGATACGGCAAGTAGCTTTTCCCTTGATACTGGACACCGCTTATAGATGAAACGTTAGCTAGCTGATCCGTATTCTGCATAATCCAGTTAAAACTGTCACGAGAAACACGCTTAACCTTTTCATACGGAACAAGTACTTCAGATTGCGTTATTGTATGCTTTCCTTGCATTTTAAAGTATGCAAAATTATATTTATAGCAGGAAATAACTTGCTCAACTAATTGAATATATGAATTCAAAGACCTATATGCATGCTTATTCCACTTCCCTTCATACAAACTGTTGCCTGTCTTTTGATCTGACTTGGAAAAAATCCATTCACTGACTTGCGAATCATCAAATGCGATCAATTCTTGTAGCATTTTCTGAATATTAGCAACGTCTTCCTGACTTTTACTCATGCACAACAAGAAATCTGTAAAGAACTCTTGCGTACTTCCATTGGTGAAAAAAACCACAAAAGAAATGGTAATGAGGTCATAATGAAGCAAAAATGGCTGTTTAGTAAAAAGTGTATCATTGTATTTTGTGAATCCTTCAACTGTATCAACATCGACACGCAAAGCGACATTACCTACTCGTTCGCCATTAACACATACATCAACTCGTTCGATATCATTCTTGCCATACTGCTCACATAGAAAATAGATATCGTAGCTTCCGTCTTCATACACTGCTGTACACTTAGAGAAATCAACGGAGGACATATCCACGAGATGATCTGACAAATTAAATTCGACTCTTTGCTTCATAGATTGACATGACAAAATGCACTTCAATGTCATAGATATGTCCTCCTTCATACGTAAATATAAAATTAATGTGAGAAGAACTGAAAGAAGCCCATATTTCTTTCGGCAGCGCGTTTCATTCGCTCTAGGTGTTTTGCAGTAAGAGGCATGTTTTGTGCAGTGCACTCTTTCAGCAAGTTTTCAATTAAAGATCGGTAGTTTTCGCCATTTCCATTGATGGTAGGAAGAATTTTTTGAGATAGCGCATAATCCAGCGGCGCAAGCTTTGTCACCGGAGTATCACGTTCCATGCATCTGCACCCAACAGCACAATAGTTTTTTATCATTTTTAGATTCCGCGGCATAATTTGAAGTGACTGATCCTTGAAAATTTTCTGAATAGCATTCCACTTGTTTTGGATTGCCTCATCAATTATATCGTTTTCTCTAGTACAGAATGCTGTTTTCATGGCGGCAAAGGATATCATATCTTCGCAATTCTCAACATTTTCATCTACTTCGTCATCAATCCTCGTCGGCTCCAGCATAATAACCCAACTTCTATCTAAGAATCTCGGAGAAAGTTCTTCAGTCGTGTGATCAAAATTCACCGTCGCAAGGAAACGAAGGTGATCGGGCAACTTAAAACTCTCTGAACCGCCGAGCGAGATAGTGCGATTAGAAACCGACGCAAAATCACAGTTTCTGAGGAACGTAGCCCAATAGTGTTCTATAGGGCTAAGATTTGCTTCATCAAGGAGGATAACAAAAGGGGCTATTTCTGCTTTATCACAGTCGCATTCCGTATCCATTAATTTGAAAGCATCAAAAACTTCCCCATTACTACGCTCCATCTTCTTGGATAACGGATTGTAATATCCAATGAAGTCCTTATGAGAAGACCAACCTCGCTCAACAGAAATATCAACAAAGCGCCTTTGCGGAGCATCTGCTACTAAGCCCAACGCTTTAGCAAGAATATTACAGAGAGAGGTTTTCCCTGTTCCAGGTTCTCCTGCGAATGTTGTGATAAATCCCTGCGTGATGCAAATAAGATAATTGGCAATGTCGTTGGAGGAAACTTCCCTATGGGCTTTATTACGAACGAAATCTGTAACCCGCCCGATAATGTCTCTATAATCCATTGGCTCCGTATTCAGCAGCGTGCTGTCGAACGAGACTGGAGTTTCTACAGTAGGTTCATCTCCTATACCGCGCAAGATTTTGTCGAGAAGTTTACTGTCGAGAACTCGAGCTGTTAGTGTTGCTCTCTTTTCGAACGTGCTTAACGTAGAGTCAAACTGTTTTTGGAGTTCGTTATTGTCAATCACTTGCTGTTTATATCTCTCCTTTGCTTCCTCTCGCTCACTTTTTAGTTGGTCACGCTCCGCTCTCAGTTTATCAATCTCTTCGTGCAGATCGACTCTCTCACTCAATGCTTTGTTTTTATCCTGTATTCTCTCAAGCTCAGCCGTTAGCTCGGAGATTCTCTTATTATCTTCTTCAGCTTCAGCTTTATTTGTTATCTTAGAACTTACTTGCAGCGAGGCTACGTTCTTCTGCAACGCAGCCTCTTGGGTTTTTAGCTCATCCACGCGCTTTTGCACTGAAGAAATCTCGACGACCTTATTTTGAATTTGGTCAAAATAGTTGCTTACAATTTCCTCAACCAACGATTGTTTTATATTATCGTTTGCAAGAGCATATTGTACAAGGCTCTTTACACACGTTTCTTTTTGATCGACATCCTGTAAGAGCACTTTAATCTTTGCGATGCGTTCTTCTGTAAACTGGACATTACCGCCGCTCGCAATAAGTTTCTGAACTGTATCCTTGAGGTGACGCACCTGCTCGCGCGTGTATGAATTCTCTGTACGCAGAGAGTCAATAAAACTGTCAACAAGTGTTTTTTCGCTTATCCAATCGTAGCGAACAGGGCACTCTTCTGGTTTAGGAATAGAGGATTTGGGGATCAAAATGAGGGCTTCTTCATCGTCTTGATCTTCAATTACAAAAAGATCATCATTGTAGGTCCTAGCATTATACTCGCCAATGCTATACCGATAGTCCTTTACACCAAGAAGGCTCATTGTTCCTTCTTTAGTATCGTATTCAAAAGGACCATACAGTTTTCCTTCGCATCTTAGCAGAATTAGCGTGGTGCGAACCGTGCAGTTGGGTTCAGGTATTGACCGATCACTTTGAAGTTGATCAATGCTACTAGTTACATCAATAATTTGATAAAACCTTTCCCAGAAAAAGTTTCAATCCAAATTTCGGAACGTAACTTTCCATACTGAGGGTTGTACTTGAGGCTATACATATTATTCCCGTCATAATTTGGATATGGATCACCGTTAATTCTAATATTAACTAAAGAACCAAAAGCAGAATAAACATCTTCGGCACTATCACCGCCCTGAATTCTGACTTCGATACGCCCGACCTTTGGAAAATCAGCACGGTCTACAAGGTCATAATCAGTGCCTTTCATCAAAACACGAGGATAGACATAGCAGACTCTGTTAACACCGCCGTAGGGGTCTTCATAGTTTGCATTATAAAATAACCATGCAAGAATGTTCTTTTCTTTGTACTGCTTAAAATCCATGTAATTCTCCTCCTTTTGACCTTTTTAATCTTGATCTGGCATAACGTCAACGATATCTCCAATGTTACAATCAAGGGCAACACATATTTTTAAGAGGCTTTCCATAGAGACAAATTCGTTTTTTCCCATCTTGGCAAGCACATTGAAGCTGATACCGGAGGCATCCTTCAAATCTGTCCGGTTCATTTTCTTATCGATCAACAGCTTCCAGAGCTTATCGTAGGAAATTGACATTGTAATTCTCCGTTCCAAATGTAGACTGATTGCATTTCCAAATATAGACTGATTGCAGTATAGCGCAAAACGACAATGTTCGCAAGATAATCTCACCAGAACGTGAGATGTTCTCTGCAAAGAAAAAGCCGACCCCAGGAGATTCCAAACTCCTGCGGATGGCTACGCCTGATATGAGCTTACACTCGTCCTTTCAGCCCATTCTTCTTAGCAAGCTCACTTGCTGCCTGTCGGCGTTCTGCCGAATACGGCGCAGTCAGACGGACAGCGAATCGTCTGCGGTCGATCTCGAATGTCAGACCGCCCTGTTCGTCATCGTCGGTCTGCCTGCACAAATCGGGATGTGCTACCGCGTACTGCGTCAGCCGCTTCTTGAGCGCGGTATTGTGCGTTTGGATTTCGACGGTTTTACTGGCTTCGTCAAAATAGATGCAGGTCGTTTTCTGCCTCTTAGTCAGTCCGGTTTTCATATTACCTCCGTTTCTGCCTGTTCTGCAAAACAGGCTCATTTTCAAGATTTTTTCTCAATTCTACACCCGCAAAAGCAAAGCGATTTTTGAATGGAGAGCGCCCAGATGATACGTTGTTTGATCTGGACGCTCCCATTCGATAAAACACGTTTTTCTCAGTTCAACACGGTATCAGCGGATATTGTCCCGCATCACCGTTTTTTCTCTGTGCGGGCGAAAGAAATTCCAGAGGTTATTGCGCTAGATTATGTCCTCGTAGCGTTGAATTTTCCCTTGAAGTTCTGCGTTTTCGCGTTCCAAATCGGATGTGCGGAGTTTGCGGCGAACGGATTTATACGCAAAAGCTCTTGCTTCAAACCGGCAATCTCTGCCTTGAGCTTTTCAATCAGGTTGTTCGCCGCATCCAACGCCACTGTCCACTCTGGAAGACCGGTACGGGCTTGAGGTCTGTGAGAGTGATAACGAGGTTCATCTTCGGGTCAATTTCCGAAAAGGACGCTATGCCGATCAGCTTCACCGGATGCTTACCGCATGGGACGAGGTTGCCGCCAAGCTGAAAGCAGGCGAGATCACGCAGGAAGAATACGACCGCTGGCGCTATCACTATCCTGAGTTCGATACCACCAGGCAGTGGCACAAAATCACGCCGTCGCAGGGACTGAGCGATCTGCTGCTTGCCAATCTCAAAGAACACTCTGAGACATAATAAAAGGCTCTGCCGACCTTCTTTCACAGAAAGTCAGCAGAGCCTTTTTCGCTCTCAATATAGGATTGGATAGGATAACCTGACCTGCAAACCGCGTGTGCCTTGAAACAAGAATTAACAAAACGGTTTAGGTATCTCTATCATTTTGCTATCAAACGGGGAAATGATTTTTCAAAAAGTGAGTGTTTTTAAGGCTTTTCAGCCTCTCATGTTCGCTTTTTTCTCATTCCCACTCGATGGTGCTCGGTGGCTTGGAGGTGATGTCGTAGACGACGCGGTTCACGCCAGCGACTTCGTTGCAGATACGACGGCTCATTTCGTCGAGCACTTCCCACGGGAAGCGGAAATAGTCAGCGGTCATACCATCCGAGGAGGTGACGGCACGGATGCCTACGGTGTAGTCGTAGGTTCTTTCATCGCCCTGGACGCCAACGGAACGGATCGCTGCCGGAAGGACGGCGAAGGACTGCCAGATGGTATTGTCGAGACCATGCTTATGGATGACATCTCTCACGATGAAGTCCGCACGGCGCAGGATATCGAGACGTTCCGGGGTGATGTCGCCGATGATGCGGATGGCAAGGCCCGGTCCCGGGAATGGCTGACGATTGACGACTTCTTCCGGAAGGCCCAGCTGACGGCCGAGCTCGCGGACTTCGTCTTTGAAGAGTTCACGAAGCGGTTCGATGAGGGAGAACTTCATATCCTTCGGGAGACCGCCTACATTATGATGGGACTTAATGGTAGAAGCGGTCGCGGTGCCGGATTCTACGACGTCCGGATAGAGGGTGCCCTGTACGAGGAATTTCACATCTTCGAGCTTGTTCGCTTCTTCTTGGAAGGTATGGATGAATTCTGCACCGATGGTCTTACGTTTCTTTTCCGGTTCGGTGACGCCTTCCAGAAGTGACATGAAGTGCTTGGATGCATCGATGTGTACCAGCTTCATGTTGAATTTGTTCGTAAAGGTATCGACGACCTGTTCTGCTTCGCCGAGACGCAGGAATCCGTGGTCGACGAAAACGCAGGTCAGCTGATCGCCGATGGCTTTGTGTACGAGGACAGCTGCGACAGAGGAATCGACGCCGCCGGAGAGGGCGCAGATGACATTGTGATCTCCGACTTTTTCACGGATATTTTCGACAGCGATGTCGATGTAGTTGCCCATGGACCAGCCGCCTTCACATTCGCAGATGTGGAAGAGGAAGTTCTTCAGCATGGTGGTGCCTTCCGGGGTGTGGACGACCTCCGGATGGAACTGGACAGCGTAGAAGCGGCGGGCTTCATCTGCCATCGCAGCAGTCGGGGTGAGGTCGGTGTGACCGGTGAGTCCGAAACCGGCCGGCATCTCTGTGACGGCATCGCCATGGCTCATCCATACCGCCGTCTTTTCGGAGACGCCTTCGAAGAGTGCGGAGCTGCCGTTTCTGTAGAAATCGGTGTGACCGTATTCATGTTTTTCAGGTTTAGAAACTTCGCCGCCCAAGGTCTTGGCCATGAGCTGCATGCCGTAGCAGATGCCGAGGATCGGCACGCCTGCTTTGAATACGTCCGGATCGATCTCCGGCGCATTTTCCGCATTGACGCTGGATGGGCCGCCGGAGAAAATGATTCCCTTCGGCTGCTGGGCTAAAATTTCTTTTGCGCTTTTGTTGTATGGCAGGATCTCGCAGTAGACACCGCACTCACGTACACGGCGTGCAATGAGCTGGGCGTACTGTCCGCCAAAGTCAACAATCATCACAATTTCCTGATGCTTCATCGTTTTCCTCCTCTGGGAAATGAATCTTGTGAATGGAATAATTCGTATTGTTTATTATAGCATAATATATACGGCTCTATCCAGTAGGCATGAAAAGGGAGTAAGTGTCAAGTTTTCCTCGGTAATTCATTTGACTGTCGATAATTACTATCTCCGTGGCTTCGGTTTAATCAGTATTTCTGTATCGCTTTGGCAAG
>JAIJLI010000041.1 GCA_022722495.1 Dialister sp.
ACGCCCTGAAAGGGCAGAAGCTCCTAGCCCAGGGCACCGCCCTGGGTATTCATGTCCGCACGCCTGGCGCCCTGAAAGGGCAAAAGCTTTATATGCCACTCCGAACCTCAGGCTTTGCTCCCTCGATTCATCCTCGAACTGACAATGGATTTCTTCCACATGTGCCTGTATATCCCATTTTGGTATATCCGATAAAAGAATATATATTTGCGCATCAAATTAAAACGAATATGGACAAGAGTATACATTCACATTTATATCATCAGGTTATCGGACGCTTGCGAAGTAAGCGGGAAGATAACGGCGTAACACAAGTGCAACTTGCTGATAAATTGGGGGTTAACCAAAACTTTATCAGCAAGATTGAGACCTGCGACCGCCGCTTGGATCTTATAGAGCTTCGACAGATATGCCAAGTTCTGGGTATCTCATTCGTAGACTTTGTTGCCGAAGTCGAAAGGGATATACTGAGCAAAGGAGAAAGTGAATGATTAAAATAAGCTAAAAAGTTGATAGAGGCTAGATACTCGTAGAAACTGATAAAAACAAAGAACTAAAATGGCTGGAAGAGAAAAGAATTGTAAATGGTATTTTGCGGACCAACCTAACGTACAGGAAGTGGGCCCAAATAATGCCATGGAACAAAGTTTCAAAAATCATCCTTATGCTGCGCTTGTAAGAGAAAGCATCCAGAACTCTTTGGATGCCGTCGACGACAAGTCGGTGCCTGTACAGGTAGTTTTCTCTTTCAGGGAGATGAATGGATGCGATTATCCAGAATTCTTTAGCCTGAAGGAACATATAAAGGGGTGTTTGGATTATTATTCGAATAACTATAATGCAAAGGCGATTTATGAACCTATGATGAAGTTTTTCGCTGACGAAACTCATCATAACCATTTGGGGTACATTCGGGTAAGTGATTACAACACGAAGGGTATGTCTTATGAAAAAGACAAAACAGATAGTCCTTTCTATGCTTTTGTTCGGTCTGCAGGAGTAAGTGCTAAAGACGATACTTCTGCTGGAGGTTCTTTTGGATTTGGAAAGGCAGCTTATTACCTGTTGTCACCTATCAGTACGATAATGGTGAGTACCTGTACAAAAAATGGCGATAGGTTCTTTGAAGGAGCCAGCTCTCTTTGTACTCATACTTATCAGGGTAAGAAAAAAGTAGCTTTTGGCTATTATGACGACCAGGAAGGAAAGCCGATATCTGATGAAGCAGATATTCCAGCACAATTCCGTAGGGCTGAACCGGGAACTGATATCAATATTCTTGGTTTTAAAATGAAATACAAAGACGAGACTGTCAAAGAGATGATTGAGGCTGTTCTTCGTAACTTTTGGTTTGCTGTATATGAAGGTAAATTAGAGGTCAACGTGAATGATGTTGTCAATATAACCAAAAATACGATTGCAGACTTGATGGAAGAGTATTTTGAGGAAATAGAAGACAACACTCGTAAGGCCGGTTATTATAATCCTAGACCATACTTTGACGCAGTACGCTTCGCTAATACATCTTCCAAATATAGGCTAATAGAAGAAAAACTTCCCTTACTTGGACATGTATGCTTTTATGTTTTCAAGTGCAAAGGTGCGGCAGACAAAATTGCATATATGAGAGCCCCACAAATGCTAGTCTATTCACAAAAGAATAAGACTAATTACGGCATGTATGGCGTATTCTATTGCGATAGTGAAGAGGGAAATGACATGCTGCGTAATATGGAGAATCCTGCTCATACAGAATGGAAAGCAACCAATTGGAGAAGCAGAGGTCGCCAAAATGGAATGGGACGCCAGGTCTTGAGAGAATTAGATGAATTTATTAATGAATGTCTGAATAAGGTTTTCTCTTTGAAGGATAAAGCTACCTTAGATATCAAGGGGTTAGAGGATTTTCTGTATATACCAACGTCGTTTGATGACGACGACTTGGAGATGGAAGATATGCCTGAAAGTGTAGAAGGAAAACCTACAGGGTATCTTCAGGATGAAGGCTCTTCATACACAACGGATATTCCAAAAAGTGAGGATAACCCAACTGTTATGCCAAAGCCGAATCCGCCTTCGACGGGACATGTACTTATCAACAAGAGTACCAATGCAACAAATGAAACTGGTGGTAAGCTCTTGTCCGGACATGGTGAAGCCAAGAAAAAGCCTAACAGCCAGGGAATCCAAAAACCGGGTAATGCATCGGAAACCAAAAAAGAGGATGAAAAAGGTGAGAAAGGCTTGTTTGCTACACCGATAAACATTCCTTATCGAACATTCTCGCAAGTGGAAGGCGGCAAGATTTATCACTATGTTGTTCTCCATCCGAATGAAGAGGTCGGCAATGTACGCCTTCATTTCTATGCGGTTGGAGAGGATAGTGACGAAGAATTGCAAGTTGAAGAATCTAACATTGGTAACGTGAGTGGCAATATAGTTCGTGATGTACATCTGCCAGAGGGACGATTGCGCCTGAGGGTACGTTTTACGGACAATATGAAACATTCTATAAAATTAGCAGCGGAGGAATTATATGAAGTATAAAAACGTATCATTGCCATATCCGGTACTCGGTATATATGACGACGTATATCCGCTTTTGACTGGCGATTGCATACAGATGGCTGATCCTGTAAAGACAGCAACAGACTATATGTTTCGCATCGACTTGAATCAGCAAAATAAGGATATAACACAGTTGGTTTCTGAAGGTAAGGCAGAGTATGCCTGTGAGGTAACTTGCAGGAGTACTTTCCTTCGCAGATGTTATAAATCTTCAACTCCCCATTTTGAAATAAGTTTGGGCAGAACAGAAGTAAACGGACGTATAGAATTCCAGTGCTTCATAGCTGCTAGCGAGCCAATTCCTGATTACAACAACAGTGATTTTAATGAGGACTATCATGGATTTACTTTTGATCTGGAGGTAGGTGATATGCTTGCTGTATTTCCTTTGGCGTGGTGGAATACCAATGTGAAGTTTGATAAACTGTATGCAGCCGGTTCTTTCATGCAAATTACTGAAGCGGCTGATGGAGCAGAAAGGACAACTTTCAATCTTTCGAACGACAGGATTCTGATAGAACTCCCTCATGACCTGTTTGTTCAGTATCAGCGAATTGGTAACAGCTTCCCTGAAGTAATTCATTCATCTTTAGTCCATAACGCATTGGTCTACGCATTGGTTAATCTGTATGAAAATCAGGATTCTGGGAAAATGTGGGCAGACAGTCTTATCATAAGACTGCAGGAACTGCATATTTTACCGGAAGAGATGAAGAGTGATATGTCACTAGCTTATAAAGCAGCCGACTTACTTTTACAGGATCCATACAAACGAATGTTGGATAGCTTGGAAAGAATGGAAAATTCTCAAAACGAAGATCAGGAGGATTAAATATGGAACTACAGAAAGTATTTAAAAAATCATATATGGAGGATTTGAGACGTAATATCCAAATCTCAGATTATCAAGGTGAAACGTTCCCGTTTGACCCTTCTAAAGTGAAGGCTTTGGCGAACGTGTATAAGCCTGAAGGACTGCTTGACAGATTAGACCCAGAAGACGATTTTACGACAGCTGTGGAGTTGTATAAGGCATACAATACAGTTACGCCATTATTAGCTTCTCTGCCTGATTTGTGGGTATATCTGGCGCATGTGGATTTGTTTCCATATGTACAGCAACGTCATTCGGATGTACTGAAAGACGATGTAACCGAAAAGTATATTGTTAATCACTGGTTCGAAAATGACGTTAGCGTTTTCCGTATGGCATTGCCGAGTGCATGGTGGAGTGTTTATCTTTCCGTAGACAATGAGCGTGAAAATCCTTTTGAATTGACTGAGATTCTTTTCAAAAACCAAGAGTTGAGAATAAACAGTTTTGGTCCTTTATCTCTGATAAGGCACCGGGAGGCAATGAAAGGTATTCTGGAATTTTTCGAAGAACATCCTTATCTGCTGGAAGATGGAATGAATATGAGAGCTCAATACATACGCAAACTGTTCAGTTTTATAGGCGGAACAAAGCGACTGGAGTTTATGGATAAAGACTTCTTTAAAAATGAGCTTAATAAGCGTATAGATGTTATCTCACAGAAGTTTACTCGTGAAGAAATACAAAATAATAATAAACTTTTCAATGAGTGATAATTAGGGCAGGAAGAAACAACTGGACGGAAGAGCAGATAACGGTTGTGCTTTATGAGTATTGCCGTAAACCATTTGGGCAATTTTCTGCCAGAAAAGATTTTGTGAAAGAACTCGGTGCATTAATAGGAAGAACTGCTGATGCCGTAGTAAGAAAAGTCGGTAATTTGGCAAGTTTTGACCCTAAAATGAAAAGTAGAGGCGTGGAAGGACTAGCTCATACGGCTAAGTTAGATGAGGTTGTATGGAATAAGTATTATGGCAATTGGGAAAAACTAGCTTATGATGCTGAACTTATCTTAGCTTCACTTAGAAATAAAGAACTGGAGGACTCTCTTTCTATAGATTTGAGTGACTTGCCTGCTGGTGAGGAACGTATACAAGAAATAAAAAGACGCATAAACCAGGATTTCTTTAGGGAAACGGTTCTGGCGTCATATAATCAAAGTTGCTGCATAACAGGCTTGAAAAATCCCCTGTTATTACAGGCTAGTCATATAGTAGGTTGGAAGCAAGATGAAGCAAATCGTACAAATCCGGAAAATGGACTTTGTCTGAATTCTTTATTCCATAAGGCTTATGATGAAAATCTGATAGGGATTTCACCTGATTACGAGATAGTGATATCCGAAAAGTTTTTCGGAGAAAGACCTGGAGGGGTTCCTGAGAAAACTAGGGAATACATCTTAGGGTTTAATCATAAAAAGATAGTTTTGCCAAGAAGATTCTTGCCGAATCGAGACTTGTTGGCTCAACATTACGAACATTTTTGCCACGATGTGGTTTAATATATTATAGACATGAAGATTAGAGTATTTGAAGGCTTTGCCGGATATGGTGGTGCATCATATGGTTTGAAACGTTTGAAAGAAAACATCCCGAATATAGACTATGAAGTAGTCGGTTATTCGGAGTTTGACAAGTATGCTGCTGCTTTATTTGATGCAAACCATAAAGACAAAAATGGGAACCCATTAAAAAATTGGGGAGATATAACGAAGATAAATCCTGAAGATTTACCTGACTTCGATATGTTTATGGGTGGTTTCCCATGCCAGCCTTTCTCTTCTGCTGGTATGCAGATGGGAACTGAAGATCCATATGGGCGTGGCGCTATGCTAGGTCATATTATCCGCATCTGTAAAGTGAAGAAGCCGAAATATCTGTTTCTGGAAAACGTTAAAGGCTTTACACATGGTAAGTTTCAGCCTATACATGACCAGTTGGTCAAGGACTTGAGAGAAATGGGTTATGGTGAAAATCCTTTGGCAAAAGCGGTTCTGAATTCTAAAGATTATGGTATTCCGCAGAATAGAGAAAGACTTTGGATGTTTGCTCGTCTGGGTGGTTTGCCTGAGGATTTCAGTATGGAACCAGAAAAGGTGGAGTCTGATAAAAAAATGGCTGATTTCCTGGATATACATCCAGAGGATAAATTGTATCTGAGTGATGCTCAGATTGCCCATCTTAAGGTTAAGCATAACATCGATTCTTTCAAAGTTCAAGCACCATTATGCTTTGATGTGTATAATAAGAAAATCAAGCTAGATGGCTACTGCATTACGATAACCCAGCCAGAGCATAACAGCCTTCGAGTTGTAGAAGTTCCTAGAGACGGCAAAGAAATTGTGCGCAAGATGTCCGTACACGAACAGTTCAGGCTTATGGGATTCCGGATTTCACGTGACCTGAAAGAGTGTGAGATTAATTTTGACGGACAGTCGTACACCCAATTGTCAAAACGTGCTGGCAATGGTTGGGACGTGAATTTGGTTGGTAGATTGTTAACGCATATATTCAAACAGTTATGAAGTTAAATTTAAGTACTTTATCCTTTGGTTCCTATATTGATAAAGGTGGTGGAACACCATCTTGGGGAACCGAACTAGGCCAGTCTAAGCCTGACTACAAATTTACTGTTGAAGGATGTGAGGAAATATTGGTTGGTATGCTATATAATTCAGTCAATCTTCATCACGTATGCCTGCCTTTAGGTAAAGGTGGGCATATAGATATTGCTTCAAACTTTGAAGAGTGTCATCTTGCTGGCGTGTTTAGAAAGGTTTATATTAACGGAATAAGCATTGATTATCCTTTTATCATGGTACTTATAAAAGAGTTAAGCGCAAGTCATTCAGGAAGGCGCTCAATAAAGTATTCTGATAAAATAACGTATAATTTTGATGGCGAGAAGCTGTCAAACGCCGAGTTCTTTCGTATTGCCAGAAAGAAATTAGGATTGAATTGGGAATCATGCTGGTTCATATATGAAATGAATGTATGTAATCTCGACGAACTTCACTTTAAAGCTGTAATAGTGAATAAGGAGTATAGTGAATCTTATCATGATTCTGCCGAGAGAAAAGAGAAATGGTTATCTTTAATTGATAAATAGTCTGGATTATGAGAATAGATGATTTTTCTTTAGCTTTTAATTGTTCTGGCTGCCCATCTTGGGGTACTGCTATTGTTAATCAGGACACAAAGAAGTTACATCTCATTAAAAAAGATGTGGCTTCTAACATTGTTATCGGTATGATGCATAAGTGTGTTACCATAAATACTCATGATTTTTCCTTGCCTATTGGTAAAGGATCAAAGATTTACTATGGTAACACCGGTTTTGATGGAGCAACATCTGAACCGATGTTGGTCTCTGTGTTCGACAAAGTGTTTGTAAACAAGGTTCAGATTCCTGCATCTTTTGTGTTGGCAATCATACGTGATAGGGCCGAGGCTCATAGCGGCAGATTGCAGATTAAGTATACACCAAAGTTGAAATATGGAAATATATCGAACGAAGATTTCTTTAAGGAAGCAGAGAAAAAGTTAGGAATCTCATCTTCTACACCTTGGGTTATCTATGACATTGATATAGCAGGACAGGAGGAATTGCACTTTACGGCTTTAATTGGTAAGGATGTACAGGACCTGCAAAATCAAATGAGAAACCTACCTCAGATAGAAGACTCGAATGTGGCATCTGGACAGTCTCAGAGCGCAGTTTCTGTAGAGCCATCATCAGAAGACGTTGAGCTTGATGCCCGAGATTACGCCTACATGGCTGCCATTAAGACCAAGCCATTCCTTATCTTGGGCGGTTTCTCAGGTACGGGAAAGAGCTTGCTTGTCAAGAGCCTGGCCTTTGCAACATGTCCGTGTGACGGAGTTTTGAATACCTCTGAAACATCGCCTGGCAATTATCTCCTTGTCAGTGTAAAGCCTAACTGGCATGATGCAACTGATATTACCGGATTCCGTTCGTCTGTGAACAGAAACTATTATGTAACAGATTTCATGCGCTTTCTGGTAAAGGCAAAACACCATCCGAAAGTTCCTTTCTTTGTCTGTCTTGATGAGATGAATCTTGCGCCTGTGGAGGAGTTTTTTGCTGATTTCCTCAGCGTCATAGAATCAAGAAAACGCAAGAAGGATGGCTCTGTTGTTACAGACGCAATTGTGCCTGCCAGTGTATTCAATGACAGCAGCTATGGGGATGATTTCAATATATTCCTGGAACTTGGTTTGAAACCTACCATCGAGGTTAAGGATGTAACAGACTTTTCTGCGAGGATAAAGGAAGCAGAAGAGGATGAATCCGATTTCTTCGAGCAGAGCTGGCTGGTAGATGAACTGAAGCGTGATGGTTTGACTATTCCGCAGAACGTAATCATCATAGGTACCGTCAACATGGATGATACTACCAATTCCTTCTCAAGAAAGGTAATCGACAGAGCCATGACTTTTGAGACGATTGTTGAAGATTTTGACCAGTCTTACTTTGAGTACGATGTCACGCTTGACTATGTAAAGAAATATCGGAAGGGCGAACTGTTTATCAGCGATGAAGTACGTGCTACCGAAATGCTTGTGGATGGTCGTTTTGAACTGTCTGAAGAAGATGAAAAGCAAATCATCGACTTTATCAATAGTATAAACTCTGATTTGAAAGGCACTCCTTTCAAGATTAGTTACCGAATACTGAATGAGACAATCCTGCTCTATCGTGCTAAAAAGAAAATAGTTGAACTGATGGGAGAGGAAGAGGAAAAAGATGATGTGCAGATCAATACTGATTTGAACTCAATATTTGATAATATCTTAATGCAGAAGGTCTTACCTCGTATAGAAGGTGATTATGAAAAGTGTGACGCATGCTTGGTAAAGTTGGCTGCCAGAGCTGATAAGAACAACTGGAACCAAAGTTTAGAAAAAATAGAATTTATGATAGACCGCTTTGGTAAAGACCATAGTGGTTTTACCAGTTTCTGGAATTAAGATAAGGATATGGATGTATTGAAGTTTGAGTGTCCTGACTACCTGATTACGGTCAGTACGGCATCTGTTAATTATGCATGGGATAGGTTTGTGCGACGTGTAAGAAGTGCCGCACAGACTTATTGCGCCTATTCTTCGAGCCGTAAGGGCACGTTGAAATTACGGGATTTACCGGCAGGAAAGAATGAGCTTGTTGCGCAGAATGATGAGATTGTGCCTTGTGAAGAATGGCCGCAGTTGTGGCCTGTCCTGTTCGAAACATGTAAGTATCAGTTTGCTGTGGAGTTCAAGCAAGGACTGGATATATCCATAGAGAAACAGTATCCTCATGTACGTCATCAGCTGAAGAGTATTGGTGAAAACTTTAAGTTTTATTCCTCTTCTTCCGACTCTGGTATTCTGGTGGGTGACATAGACTTCCTGAATTCCCCGGGAAAGTTTTCTTTTGCTTTTGATTATTGGGATGCAGACGGACACTTACATCATGAGAAAATGGAGCTGTATGTGGCATCCCCTAAGTTGGATACCAAAAACGACTTGCAGCAGATTATGGCTCTCATCAACCAGGAGTATGAGAACTATATATACGATTATCTGACATTGACTTTCAGCAGTTTTGCTCTTCAGCGCAGTGTCAAGAACAATCATATCATTTGGCTCAGCATCTTCAGGAGCGTTGTGGATGAGTATTTCAGAAACGTAAGGTTTGTAATGTCACGCCCTAACAACAAGCCTGTACGCAAAACGTATCATGCACGTCCTGAAAGGATACGCAGATGGAGCCAGCGGGAAGAGGAACGCTACAGGAATATGGGGCAAGATGCTGAAATGCATTATTTCAGATACGAACAGACAGAGAATACAATCAACACTCGGGAAAACCGGTTTGTGAAGTATACTCTTCATGTCCTGGGAAAGAAATTCCGTGAAGTATTCAGCGAGCTGGGTGCTCTTCCTAATGTCATGGATGCTGAGGAACGCCAATTATTGGAGGACTATCAGAGACAGTTCAAACGTCTGGAAACTTCTCCATTTTTCCAAAAGGTTGGAGAATTCGAAGGCTTTCGTCAGGAGAGCGCAATCTTGCAGCAGCGTATGGGCTACAGCAAGATATACAAGGCGTGGTTAATGCTTAAAAATTCGCTCGAACTTATTGATGGTAAAACAGATATTGGCATGAAACAAATCTGGGAACTCTATGAAATATGGTGTTTCCTGGTAATGAAGCGTCTTATAGCTAAGGTGCTTGGGTTGGATTTGCAGAAACCGAATAATCATGTACGCGAGGATAAAAGTAAAATGCTCAACACAATCGTTAAGAGCGAGATGACGCATGTTATTGAGTTCGATAACGTAAAGAATGGAGATAAGGTCTGCCTGGAATACCAGCACACTTATAACCGACGAACCAAGGAATTCTCGACAACAACAACTGAGCAGCGCCCTGATATCGTTGTGACAATAAAAAAGAAAGACGGATTTGTTCTTACCTATCTTTATGATGCAAAATACAGGGTGCAGGATGATGCCAGGGATGGTGAATTGGATGAGGGCGTCAGCATAGATGTTGCCGATTATCCACTGCCTGATGCCATTAATCAGATGCATCGTTATCGTGACGCCATCTACTATTCGATGAAGACAGAAGACCGTCCTTCTGCCAAGGAAATTATAGGTGGTTATATTCTTTTCCCTGGTAGAGTGGTAGGAGATGAAATCTACGGGCGTTATTTTTATCAGAGCATTAGAAAAGTGAATATCGGTGCTTTCCCTCTGTTGCCAGCTGCCAAAGAGAATGAAGATGATATCATTCAATGCGACCTGTTGGAAAGGCATCTCAGAGAAATCTTGTTAGAAGATAGTGTTTATGAGCATGTAAAAGATTCTATCCCTCAAAAAGGCCTGGTATATGATACTGAAAACGTATTTGTATTAGCTGTCGATAGGGATGCTTATGATGATTATGAGCATAATAGGCTTTCTATGGAAATCCCTCTGGACATCAATAAAGGTATGTTCAAGATAGATTCTATCGACTATTTTATGTTTATAGTAGAGAATGCATCTGAAGGATACTATCGGGTGACAAATTCCAGACTGAGAATAAAGGATGATAAACTGATTTTAGTCCTGTCGCTGACTGATTACCAGAGCTTTGGTTTCGGTTTCAGGGAAGTTGCTGAGTGCGAGACGAAAACTATCGTCTCATTGCAGGATTTGATGAATATAGGATAGAGTAATATGTCGGACCATTTGACCATAGAACAGCGCCACAACAATATGGCGGCAATAAGAGGCAGGGATACCAAACCGGAGATTCTTGTCAGGAAATTTCTGTGGAGTAGGGGATTCAGGTATCGGCTCAATCATCCACGCTTGCCGGGCAAGCCGGAC
>JAIJLI010000604.1 GCA_022722495.1 Dialister sp.
CTTCTCGATGCGCTCAGCCTCTGCCTTGACTTCCGTGATATCGCGGACGAAGACAAGAAGCCCCGTCGATCCATCGTCGCCCTCATCATAAATGAGCGTATTTCTCACCCAGCGGATGTCTTCTCCAATGCGGATGCGGCAGTCGAGGCTGAATTCCCTATTTCCCAAACGGATCTGTCGCAGCAGGTACTCACTGCTGTACAGTAGTGCCATGGCCCTCCTGTCTTCCTCACAGACAAAGCGCTCGATGTAAACCTTCACCAGCTCTTTCCAGCTGCTGCCCGTTTCCCATGGAGCGAAGAGGGAGTCATCCTCCTTGAGCGAGCTGAATGTGCCTTCCTTGAGATCCACGTAGTATTCGGAAAGATTCGCTGTCGTGAGCGCGCGATGGAAGGCATCGCTGCGTCGCTGCTTCTGCTCAAGCCGCTTTTCTTTGTCGATATTGAAGAAAACGCCCACCATGCGCCGGGGCGTCCCATCCTGACGGCGGATCGCTTCTGCATTGTCACGGAACCAGTGGTACACGCCCGAGGCATCCTTCACACGGTAGTCCATTTCAAAGCGGGGCATGCGTCCCCATGCGACATTCTCTACATTGCGGAAGACCCGCGGCGCATCCGCCGGATGCACAAGGTCTGCCCACGCCTCCCATGTATTCGGGAAATCTGACTCGTCCTGAAAGCCGAGCATCTGACGGAAGGCCTGATTGTACACGATGCCCTTGAACTTTCCTTCCTCATCATAGTCAGTGTACCAGAAGCCTGCATGGAGCGTATGTGTCACGACCTCCAGATTCTGATCCGACCAGTTCACCTGCACGGAAAGGATCCAGATCCTTTCGCTATCCTCCCTGACTGTGTCCATCTTGTAAAGGGAGGTCTTCAGCGGCAGACCGCCCTTCATCGCAAGGACAGCCTCAGCCCTTCCCTGAAAAGAGGAAAAACGCTCTCTATCGGAAAAGAGCGGCAGCTTTTTACCAAAAAGCGTGCCGAGACTCACGCCGGAGATCTCCCGGAATTCTTCCAGGCTATAGTCCAGTAGGTGAAGGAGGTAGTCGCTGACCCGCGTGATGGTGAGCGCCTCATCATAGGTACCTGCGAGAAGCCCGACTGCATGGTTTCTCGCGAGTGCCTCCCGGAGCGCCGCATTGACTTTGCCATCCATCTTCATCCACTCGCCTTCTCCGCTGCCCAAAGCGTATGTCATGGTGATCCGCCGCAGCTGATCCCGGCGCGTGCTGCCAGTCAGATCGTACAGCACCTGCTCTATGATTTCATGATCCATCAAGACCCCTCCTCCGGGTGATATATTTTCCGAGAACGCTGATCGCATCGTTATCCCGTATGATCAGCATTTTCTTAACATTATAACATGATGAACCCAGAAAGCGAAAATGACGGCTGCTTCCCCATGAGGCAGGGCGCCGGGCGAGGAGTAATGTTATTAAGTTAAGGAAATCGTTAGCTACGTAACGTCTTGCTTCCCCCTTCGGGGGAAGTGCCGAAGGCAATAGGGGCATGCTAGCGGTATAGCGTGCTAT
>JAIJLI010000042.1 GCA_022722495.1 Dialister sp.
CCTTGAAGCGATCCTTCAGGCTAAACCGGGTGTCAAGACCCAGGCGGCACTCCTGACCGATAAAGAGGAGATCGGCTCCTACGGCAATACGGGCATGGAGTCCTCCTATTTCGTCAAATTCGTCATGAAGCTCCTCGCGCTGCAGGGAAAGGATACCATTCTTGATTTCTATGAGACCATGGAAAACAGTGAAATGCTCTCCGCTGACGTGAACTCCTGCATGGATCCGATGTTTGCAGAGGTCTCCGAAAAGGACAATGCTTCCTTCCTCGGCTATGGCATCAATCTCACCAAGTATGGCGGCGCTCGCGGCAAGTCCGGCAGCAATGATGCGAATGCGGAATTCCTGCAGAAGATCCGCACCATTTTCAATGAAGCCGGTGTCTGCTGGCAGATCGGCGAGCTCGGCAAGGTCGATCAGGGCGGCGGCGGCACCATCGCCTTCATGATGGCGGACTGGGGCGCAGAAGTGGTAGACTGCGGCACCGCCATGCTCTCCATGCATGCGCCGTATGATCTCCTCTCCAAGGCAGATGCCTACGAGACCTACCTCGCGTACAAAGCGTTCTTTGAAAGTAAATAAAATGTGAAAACGTGAAAAGCGCCAAGCTCAGATGGAGCATGGCGCTTTTTGATTGGGCTCGGGGTTCAGGGAAGAAATAGAAATGAGAAATGGTGATGCGGTGCATAAAAATCAAAAGCGTCGCGAAGTATATAGTGCGGCGAAGCCGCCACAACTCCCGTTGAACCCTGAAGTTTGAAATCGGATCATCATCATCTTTCTTTTATAGGGATCCTCATAGGTTAAACGGGTTCTGAAGGTTCAAAAGGTTCACAGGTTTCTCATCTTTCGTGAACAATGGATATTTAAAATTCGCGGCGCTTAGATCCTTCGATTCAGTTCTCATATTTCAGATAAGCCATTTTTTTAACACACGACGTTTTTCTCCGCTCAGGATGACGAAATGTGCCGCACCACCCCTCTGAACCCTCTGAACCTGTAGAACCCTCTCTCTCTTTCGTACGTAATCAAGGGACGGCACGTCTCACGGGCGAACCCTGAACCCACAACCCTGAACCTTGAACCTTGAACCCTTTCTCTGCTATACTGTACCAATATGACT
Organism: Dialister sp.; assembly: GCA_022722495.1. GTDB lineage: Bacteria > Bacillota > Negativicutes > Veillonellales > Dialisteraceae > Dialister. The sequence continues at coordinate 1,125 of JAIJLI010000042.1, forward strand.
CTTCGGGAAAGACCCGAAATGGAAGGATAGGAGGAAATCATGAGTCAAGAGAAAGACGTCCGCCTGGAGGATGTGGCGGAAAGCAAGGCCGAGCTGGATGACAAAGCCCGGAAGATGTTGGAGGACAAGGACGCAGACTCCCGCATGCGTATTTATGAAGGACCGTTGGGGAAGGCCATTATCGTGCTTCTCTGTGTGTGGACGGCGTTCCAGCTGTATTTCACGACCATCGGTGCGATCAGCGCGATCAATCTGCGTGCGATCCACTGTATTTTCTTGCTGCTGTTTACCTTTTTGCTGTTTCCTACATATAAGAAGGAGAAGCGCAGAAGGAAGCTGCCGCCGATCTGGGACTGGGTTTTCATTCTGGGCTCCATCGGCTCTTTCACTTACCTGATCTTGAATTACACGCGCATTGCACAGACCGGCGGCCGTATCTCTGATATGGAGGTCGGCATCGCCCTCGTCGCGATCGTCTGCGTCTTTGAAGCGGCGCGCCGCGCATCCGGCAATCTTGCGATTCTCGCGGCAGTCTTTCTGGCGTACAACTGGTTTGGCGCATACCTGCCGGGCTATTTCGGACACAATGGTTTCACGCTGAAGCGCGTGCTCATCACCCAGTTCTGGGGGACGCAGGGCGTGCTCGGCACCGGTATCGGCGTATCGGCGACCTATATTTTCCTTTTCGTCGTTTTCGGTGCTTTCTTAAAGCACAGCGGCTTCTCGAAATTCATCAATGATTTCTCGCTGACGCTTGTCGGTCGTACATCCGGCGGCCCGGCGAAGGTGGCGGTCATCGCCTCCGGTCTCATGGGCATGATCAATGGCTCAGCCATCGCCAATGTCGCGACGACCGGTACCATCACCATTCCGCTTATGAAGCGCACGGGCTACAAGAAGGAATTTGCCGGCGCTGTCGAAGCCGTGGCATCGACAGGCGGTCAGTTCACCCCGCCGATCATGGGTGCGGTCGGCTTCGTCATGGCGGAATTTCTGAATCTGTCTTACACCTATGTGGCACTTGCCTCCATCACACCGGCGCTCCTCTACTACGTCGGCCTGCTGCTCGCGGTCCACTTCGAGGCGAAACGTCTCGGACTCTCCGGCATTGCAAAGGAGAATATCCCGAATGCGATGGTCGTCATCAAGGAGCAGGGGCATCTGGTGCTTCCGCTCGTCAGCCTTATCGGGCTGATGTTTGCCGGTTTCACCCCGCTCTATGCGGCCGTGATCTCCATCTTTGTCACCATCGGCGCCAGCTGGCTTCGTAAGGATACCCGCATGGGCCCTGCCAAGATCCTGGAAGCGGTCGTCGAAGGGTCGAAAAGTGCGATCTCGGTCGGCGTGTGCTGCGTCATCATCGGCATCATCATCGGTACCGTAACTCTGACATCCATGGGGCTCAATATGGGCTACCTCATCCTGTCCATCGTACAGGGCGATCACATTTACCTCGCAGGCTTCCTCGTCATGATCATGTCCGCGATCCTTGGTATGGGTGTCCCGGGCGTCGCTGCCTATGTCATCGTGCAGGCTGTCGCGGTGCCGGTCCTCATCAAGGCGGGTGCGCTTCCGCTCATCGCGCACCTCTTCTGCCTCATCTATGCCTGCCTGTCGAATATCACGCCGCCGGTCGCCATGTCTGCCTATGTGGCATCCGGCATCGCCGACTCTGATCAGACGAAGACGGGACTGTGGGCGGTCCGCCTCGGGCTCATCGGCTTCATCATCCCATTCTTCTTCCTAGATAATCCGGTACTCCTGATCGGCGTCGACAAGACGGCGACACTCTGGGAATCTCTCTGGAGCATTTTCACCGCGTTGATCGGGACGTTTGCTCTCGTGGCCGGTCTTGAAGGCTGGATCATCCGGAAGGCCGGCGTCATCGAGCGCGTGATCCTCATCGCCGTCTCTCCGCTGCTGCTCTTCCCAGGCAGCTTGACGGATATCGCAGGCATCGCAGGCATCGCTGCTGTATGCATCTTCCAGTGGATGAGAAGGAAATAGGGATGGGGGTACTAGTGACTGGTGACTAGAAATTAGTAGCTGGGGATTAGTAGCTGGGGATTAGGAGTGGCTGGTGACTAGTAACTGGGAGACATCAGCCCCACGTATCGTCATTTCGAGCGAAGTCGAGAAATCTTTTTTGCAGATCGATAAACGATGGATGTGTGAAAGCAGAAATACGTAGTACCAAGGCGTCGTTTCCCTGCCCATGCCGATGTGATACTGACCGCAGTGCAAGAAAGATCCCTCGGCTGCGCTCGGGATGACGCTACGGGAAAGGGATCCCCACAAGTTTGAAAGCAGAGATTTGGGATTAAAAGTGACTAGTGACTGAAATGCTATCTTCGGGCATCGCCATTATTTATACTCGCGGCGCTTCTATATTTTTATGTGCCGCACCACAACCCTGAACCCCCGAGCCCCACCTACCCACTGCCCGGCATTTATAGTATAATATTTACAACTTTATGATTCTCTATGAAGAAGAGTAGGATAGAAGAAAGAGAGAGGTATCATTATGACAAAAAACTGGAAAAAAGCGATCGCGCTGTCATTGGCAGCTCTGACCCTGACCGGAGCTCTGGCCGGATGCGGGGGTGACAAGAAAGCAGCTTCCGGCGCGGCGAAACCGGCGGCCGGACAGCCGATTAAGATCAATTTCCCGACGGCGGGAGCTTCGGGCGCGCTCTATGCAGTAGGCGCAGCGATCACGAACATGTGGAGCAACCAGGTACCGGGCGTGCAGGCTTCCAGCCAGGCATCGGCCGGCGGCATCGCAAACCTGAACATGGTATCCGAAGGCGAAGCACAGGTATCCATTGCGATCTCTTCCAATGTCTACCAGTGCCTGAATGGTACGGACAGCTTCAAGGATCACGCTTACAAGGATCTGAAAGTGATCGGCGGCCTGTACCTGAATCCGAATCAGGTCGTTGCTACGGCAAATTCCGGGATCAACAGCCTGAAGGACGTGAAAGGGAAGCACTTTGCCGTGGCATCGGCAGGCTCCTCTGTCTATAACGAATGCGGGACGCACTTCACGACAGCAGGTCTTTCCTTCCCCGATGACATCAAAGCGGAATACATCACCTTCACCGATGCGGCAGATATGCTGCAGAACGGCTCCATCGACGGCGCATGGATCATGTCCGGCGCTCCGGCTTCCGCTGTGACGCAGGCACTGACAGGCGGCGCGCACCTCGTGGAGATCGATGACAATCTCATCAAAGAGCTGAAGGCGAAGTACCCGTGGTACACCAGCTATACGATCAAAGCCGGTACCTATCCGAATCAGGATAAGGATGTCAAGACATCGGCCATCAAGATGGTCATGTTCTGCCGTGGTGATCTGCCGGAGGATGTGGTCTATCAGCTGACGAAGACCCTGTGGGAACACATGGATGAGCTCGGACAGTCACAGAAAAATCTGAAGGGCCTCACCGCTGAAAATGCAGTGAAGGACATCGCGGATATCCCGCTCCACCCGGGAGCTGCCAAGTACTATAAAGAGATCGGCGTGCTGAAATAAGGTCTATCAAAAAGAGGCTCTAGGAGCCTCTTTTTACTTTGCTTTCATTTGGTTCAGGGTTCAGGGTTCGAGGTTCAGGGTTGAGGTGGCGGCTTCGCCGCCTTTTTTAGAAGATGGTATTCTCGTATCGCAGCCTTCCCCTCTAGGGGAAGGTGCCCCGAAGGGGCGGATAGGGTGACTATGGCATGAAAGACAGCTGGGATAAGGTTTTCCGGTCACTCCTATGAGAGCTGCAAGTTCCCCGCGGCAGATGGAACGCGAAAATGAGATGATCGTTATTTCACATCGCCTTTTTGAGTGGGAGAAGCGCACAGCCATTCTCTTACCCGGCCTTGTGCGTCAGGCTATAATAATGACAGATCCGTGTTTCTTAAAGGCTCATAAGAGGAGGTACCATGAAATTTATCCATACGGCTGACTGGCATCTGGGAAAGCTTTTGAAAGAGCATGCCATGACAGAGGATCAGGAATGGCTTTTGATGCACCGCTTCCTTCCGCTCGTCGATGAAGAGAGGCCGGATGTCATCCTGCTCTCGGGGGATGTCTATGATCGTTCATACCCGGCGGAGGAGGCGGTCGAGCTCTTCGACCGCATGACAGAGGAGATCGTAGGGAAGCGACATACTCCCTTGATCGTCATCAGCGGGAACCATGACAGTGCGGAGCGCCTCGCGGTGGCGAGCCGTCTCCTGTCGCATCAGGGGCTCTATATTTTCGGCCCGCTGGATCGTGTGCATCCCGTCATCCTGAAGGATGCATGGGGGAAGGTGGCTTTTGTGCCGCTTCCCTATGCGGAGCCGGCGCGCGTGCGCGTCATGATGAATCAGAAGGGGCTTTCCGGCGCGGAAGACATTCACAGCTACGAGGAGGCGGAGAAGAAGCTCTCGGAGATCCTTCTTTCCGCCCTGCCCGATCCTTCGATGAGGAAGGTGGCGCTCGCGCATGTCTTTGCCGCGGGCGGGACGCCTTCCGAGTCGGAGCGGCCGCTCTCGATCGGAGGCTATGACAGGATCTCGGACAGTGTCTTTGATGCCTACGACTATGCGGCGCTCGGGCATCTGCACCGACACCAGAGGACGCAGAAGCAGTCGGAAAGGGTGCAGTACAGCGGCAGCCTCATGCGGTATTCCTTCGATGAGGCGGAGCAGCATAAGGGCGTCATCGTGGGAACGATCGGAGAGGATGGCAGCGTCGAGACGGATTTCCGTGAGCTCGCGCCGCTCCATCAGGTTCGTGTACTGGAAGGGACATTCGCCGAGCTCATGAGCGAAAAGAGGGAGGCCTCGGAGGACTATCTGCAGATCATCCTGACGGATGAGCTGCCTGTGATCGATGCGATGCCAAAGCTTCGCGAGAAGTACAAGAATGCACTGGGCGTCGAGCAGAACATGGGCTATAAGGAGGACAGCGGCCGCCGCGATATCGAGCTGGAGCACATGAGCGATCAGGATATTTTCCGTGCATTTGTCAGCGAATTCCGAGAGAGAGAGCTGTCAGACAAGGAAGAGGCGCTTGCCAATGTCTGCTGGGAAGCGGTGTACAAGAAGGAGGAAGAGCGATGAGACCTTTGAAGCTGACGATGCGTGCCTTCGGCCCCTATGCGGGGGAAGTGACGATCGATTTCGAAAAGCTGGATGGGCGGCATCTTTTCCTCATCTGTGGGCCGACGGGGGCGGGCAAGACCACGATCCTCGATGCCATGTGCTATGCGCTCTATGGGAAGACGTCAGGCGATCGGAGCGGCGCGCGTATGCGAAGCGACTATGCAGGACCGGATCAGAAGACGGAAGTCATTTTTGACTTCATGATCGGCGATAAGACGTATCGTGCCTGCCGCTCGCCTGAGCAGTTTATCGATAAGAAGCGAGGCAAGGGACAGACAAAGACAGCGATGCAGGCCTCGCTCTCGGAATTGGTCGACGGGAAGGAGATGTCGACGCTTCGCACGAATGTCGAGGCGGCGGCAGGGAAACTGATCGGGCTCAATGCGAATCAGTTCTGTCAGGTCATCCTCCTGCCGCAGGGGGATTTCCGAAAGCTCCTCGTCGCGAAGGCCGAAGAGCGAGAGGGCATCCTGAAGCAGCTTTTCAAGACGCAGCGCTTTTCGGATTTCCAGTACGAGCTGAAGGAGCGCGCCGATGCGCTGTACCGGAAGAAAAAGGAGCAGGAAACGGTGCTCGTGACCACATACCATACGGTCGGCGCACAGGATGCGGCGGAGCTCGCCCGCCTTGCTGCGGAGACGGAGCAGCAGCTCACGGATGCGAAGAAGGTACACGCGGAAACGGAAAGCGCGATGCAGGATTTCCGCAAGGTGTACAGCGAGGCCGCGCAGTTGAATTCCCATTTTCAGGCACTGGACAAGGCAGAGAAGCAGCAGGCGTCGCTCCTTATGAAGGCTGAGGAAATCGAGTATAAAAAGCAGGATCTGGTCCGCATCCGCCGCGCGAAGGAGCTTGCGGCGTATTTTGATATGCTCGACAACATCATGGCAGAAGGAAAGGCGGCAAAGTCTGCGAGGGATACCGCCGAGGCAGAGCGAAATCGCTATGCGAAAGAAAAGGAGCAGCTGCTCGCCTTTGAAACGAAGCTCGAAGGCCAGCGCGCGGAGATGGAAAGGGCGAAGACAACCATCACGCAGTTGCAGGGTTGGGAGCCGAAGGCAAAGGAGTACGGCGCGGCGCGGCGCAATGTGGAGCGCTACACGCAGAAATACAAGGAAGCGGAAACAGAGCTTGCCAGATTGCAGGAAACGGAGAAGAAATGCCGCGGGGCGGCGGAAGCCACGCGCGAAGCGGCCGAAGACGTCCGGCGGCGCTACATCTTCGGTCAGGCGGCCATTCTGGCGATCCAGCTCGAAGAGGGCGCGCCCTGTCCGGTCTGCGGCAGCGTGCATCATCCGCATCCAGCAGTTTCGAAGGAAAAATTGCCGACGGAAACTGAATTGAAAAAGGCACAGAAAGCAGCAGAAACGGCGACGAAAGACTACGAGAATGCCAGAAATTTGGCGGGCACCTATGCGGCGGGGGCATACGTCAGCGCCATCACCGAGATGGGGAATGCCCAGGCGAAGCTCGCAAGCCTCTCCGATCTGCCGGAAGCCTACCGCAGTCCCATTTTCCTTCGAAACGAAGTGAAGCGGCTGTTTGCGGCCGTGACGGCATGGGAAGAAGCCCTGAAAGCGCTGCAGGAGAAAAAAGAGCCGCTCCTTTCCGCATTGGGCGGCGCGGAGGCAAATTTCCAGAATGCCACGGCCCAGCGAGAAAAGCTGGCAGCCGACTATAAAGCGCAGTCGGATGCGCTGGATGAAAAAGCCAGGGGAGCCGGCTTTGCGGACCGCAATGACTGCAAGGTCTGGTATGCTCGCGTCAAAGAAGAAGAGCGGATGGAGAAATCGATTTCCGACTACGAAACCGAGCTGAAAGCGACGGAGAAAACCATCGCGGATGAGCGTCTCGTGACAGGCGATGCGAAACGCCCCGACATGGCCGCGCTCGGTCAGGAAGATAACCAGCTGCAGCACCGTCTCACTACGTCGGCGGGACAGAGCCGTTCGCTCGCTGACCAGCTGAAGAATCTGCAGAAAGTCGCGAAGGACACCGAAGCCATGGCGCAGGTGCTTGACGCGCTCTCTGAAGAACTGTCTCTTGCGCAGGGGCTCTATGACCTCACCCGTGGCAGCCGCACGAAGATCACGCTCGAGCGCTATGTGCTGGGCGTTCTCTTGGATGAGGTCGCGGAGGCGGCAAATCACCGTCTCCTTGAAATGAGCCATCGCCGCTACTCGCTTCATCGCATGAAGGAGACGGGCGCAGCGAATAAGGGCGGCCTCTCTCTCGAGGTCTCTGACAGCTACACCGGCCGTTCGCGTCCGGCGAATACCCTCTCCGGCGGAGAGACCTTCCTCGCCTCCCTCTCACTCGCCCTGGGGCTTGCCGATGTCGTGCAGGCAAGGCAGGGCGGCGTACACCTCGATACCATGTTCATCGATGAAGGCTTCGGTACGCTGGATCCGGAAGCACTGAACAGCGCGATGAATACACTGATCGATCTGCAGAGCACCGGCCGTCTTGTCGGCATCATTTCCCATGTGCCTGAGCTCGAGGAGCGCATTGATGCCCGCCTCAAGGTCAGTCCGGCGGAGAAGGGAAGCCGCGCGGAGTTTGAAATCGTGGAGTAAAAATGGGTTCAAGTTGATGGGTTCAAGGTTAGCCCCTTGGGCGTGCTGCCCCTTGATTGTGAATGAAAGCTCTGCTCGAATGAGAAATTAGAAATGAGAAATGAGAAATGGTGGTGCGGCGCATAAAAATATGGAAGCGCCGCAGAGGTTTGAAACTAGCGGGTTTCTCGTATCGCAAACCTAATCCCTAGCCACTAATCCCTAGCTACCAGTCACTAGTCACCAGCCACTCATCCCTGCCCTCAAACTTTTTGGGGTATCCCTTTCCCGTATCGTCACCCCGAGCACAGCCGAGGGATCTTTCTAGGGAAACACTGATTAAATCGTTGTCAGATTTTACTCTTGAAATTTTATACATGACGAGGAATAACCTGACGCGAATAGCGAGCTATTTAAGGAAGGCTATGACGAAGTCATGTATAAAATTTCTTGTGGAATCCGACTCTGCGATTCAATCAGCGTTTCCCTAGCACTGCGGTCAGTATCGCATAGGCACAGGCAGGGAAACGACGTCTTGGTGCCACGTATTTCTGCTTTTACACATGCATTGTTTATCGGTCTGCAAGGAAGATTTCTCGCTTCGCTCGAAATGACGATACGGGAGTCTGATGTCTTCTAGTTTTTTAGTCACCAGTCGTTCGAGACACCTAATCCCTAGCTACTAATCCCTAGCCACTAGTCACCAGTCACTTCTAATCCCTGACCAACCAAAAAGCAGGAACGAAAGAACGTTCCTGCTTTTCTTGATGATCGAACGCTCATTTGCTATACTTATGTTCAGGGAACAATATTTCCGAGAGAAGAGACGTTCGTGCTGAAAGAGAGGAAGCAGCATGTGCAATATTGGAATGAGAGCGCTGGTGCCGGTGAAGCGCGGCGGCGTGGATGATACGTTGGCGATTCGGAATGACTGGGGACTGATCCACATGCCCTGCCCTGTCGAGACGGCGATGGGACGACTATCACGCTCCTATGGCGAGTGCATGAGGACGCAGAGAAGGCTCTTCGGAAAAAGGCGTGGGACGGCTGTGAGATTCGGCGATGATGCGGACAGCCTTTTCGTCCAGCTAAAGCTTTCTGAGCAGGCGCCTGGGCTTGGCTATGTGCATCTCGGCTCTTTTCATGACATCTTCGTGGACTTGGACGGGAAATGCACGATTCGCTTTGATACGGAGCACTCCCTCCACACCTACTGGAACATCCAGACCGTAGAGAAGCATATCGCCAAGCTCACGCCCTTCATAGCGGAGCCCGTTTCGCTCCTGATCACCCATCCGAAGAGGATGGAAATGGAAAGACTCGCAGAGCTTCGGAAACGGATGATGGCGCTGTGAGTGATATTTCATCCCGATCAGGTCAAAAAAAGAGATGGGGTCAAATGCAAAAGCATTTGGCTCCATCTCTTTTTTTGTTGAGACTAAGAGACTAAGAGACTAAGAGACTAAGAGACTAAGAAACTAAGACACTAGTATTGCGTATTTCGATGAAGGGGACTTTCCATCGACATACAAATGCAGTCAGAATGAGCGTCATAGCGACTTGCTTCCCCCATCGGGGAGCTCCCCCGATGGGGAGCCAAGAACGTTCTTCCGCTTAACTTAAGAGAGGCGAAGTCTAAAGTCTTCAAGTCTTAAAATCTGAAGTCTCCTAGTCTCCAAGTCTCCCGTTTCCTACACTCCGAGCTTCCTTTTCAGCGCGAGATACGCATCCGTATAGTACGGCGTGACCTGGGATTCTCTGAGGTCGTAGCCGTAGGGGCGCCGGCTCATGGCGAGGATCGGAGGGGTCTGGATGCGCTTGGCGACGGAGAAGCCGGAGAAGAG
>JAIJLI010000605.1 GCA_022722495.1 Dialister sp.
CTTGTAATCTATGGGCTGAGTTCTATTCATGACGCAAAGATAAACAATAATATTGGATTGTTAAAAACACAACAATATTATTTGATCCCTTGTTTGCTTTCTGGGACAAGGACAAGGAAACTTTGGTGATTGCCACTCATGGCATCATCAAGAAAACTCAAAAGACACCAAGCAAGGAAATAGCAAAAGCAGAAGCAATAAGAAAAGAATATTTCAAAAACAAATAATTATGGCACAGATGAATCTTACCCCATTGGACGACGTGCTTGACAAGCACTTTGGAAAAGTTGGTACTCCGAAACGTGACGCTTTTGAGAGTGATGTGGATGAAGCGTTGCATGCTTACCGTTTGGGAGAAGCCATCAAGAAGGCTCGCATAGAGCAGAATTTGACCCAAGAACAACTTGGTGAGCGTATCGGTGTGAAAAGAGCGCAGATTTCCCGATTAGAGAGAGGTTATAGTATAACAATACCTACTATGCGAAGAGTATTTAAGGCTCTTGGTGTGGTAACTGCAACTATCGATTTGGGGATTGCAGGTAAAGTAGCACTATGGTAAAGATTCACAATTAAAGAAATAAGTAATGGCAACTATAGATTTTGAAAACATAGATTCTGATAGCACAGATAACAAGTATTTGGACCTCTGTAAAAAAGGAAGATATATAGAAGCAGTGAAAGTTTATAAAGATGATACTGGTTGCGGATTGGCTGAAGCAAAAGCTTATATTGACAATCTTCGTTCTGAGTATGGGATAAAACCTCAATCGTCAGGACAAGGCTGTATGGTTGCAATAAGTATCTTGATTATAGTATCATTTCTAATATTTTTGTAATATGGCACGACGATATAGAGACCCATGGGCTAAAAAATCCAAAAAGGGAATGAAGTCATTGGGAACGATGGCTAAAGTCGGTGGTGTTTTAGGTTATGCTGCATATAACAGCATAAAGAGCACAAACGCCCAAACACGCCACTTAAACCAAGCTACAAAAACCAAAAATATATCTCCAAAAGGTTGTGGCATTATTGCGATTGGTTTTATATTGGGAGCTATAATTGGCATTTGCGCTGGAAGTTTTATGGCTTTTGGAATAATCTTTTTGGGTACGGCTTTCGTAGTATCAATTATGACTATTGTATCATCTGATGATAACACAGAACAAACATCATCTTCAACTGACACAAAAGAAAAAGTCCTAATAAATTCTAATCCAAAATTTAAAGAGACTACAGATGCAATTAAAAAATCCATCATGGAAAAAGTTTGTTACGAACCAATAAATACACAATTAAATGCGTTGCCTGTGAATTTGAGAAAAGAATGCTTCTTGCAAGCATTGCTGTCTGCTTTGAATGAATACAATTTGATGTCGGAAATTCCAAATGAAACAGAAAAATATATAGATGCTCTTACTGCAAAAATGAATATTTCAGAAGATATACTTGCAAGCAAGAGCCAATATGTTGATTTTACAAAATCACTTATTGTTCAAGATATTTTGCATGGAATTACTCCACATAGAGCAACTTT
>JAIJLI010000606.1 GCA_022722495.1 Dialister sp.
GTGGCTGCCGTTCAGCCGGTAGATATGTTCCCTCATACTCCTCACGTAGAGAACGTCGTTTTGCTCGAGAAGCGCAGCGATGCTGAAATCAAGCAGAAGAAGAAGGAGCGCAGAGAGCGAGAGAAGGCGATAGCAGAAGCCAAGGCTGCCAAAGAGGCAGAGAAGCTCGCTCTCCAGACTGCCCAGGCAGAAGACCTGACAGAAGAGGAACTCGCAGCCAAGCAATAAACCTAGAAACAAAATAGAAACAAGATGAAAAAGAGTATCATCCTGGCGCTCATGGCTTTGACCACGGTCTCAGCCAGCGCCCAAAAGAAGCAGACCATCGAATTGCCTTCATGGTTGAGCAATGTGAAATTGTCGGGATACGGCATGACCCAGTATCAGTACAGCGGACAGAAGAATGCGGAATCTAATTCGTTCAACATCCGTATGGCGCGTATCTCCCTGGAAGGTCGCATTGCAGACGATTTCTACTGGAAGACCCAGATTCAGTTTAACGGCAACACCTCCAACCTGGGTTCAAGCCCAAGAATGGTGGACTTGTTTGCTGAATGGCAGAAGTTCGAGTACTTCAAGGTGAAGATCGGTCAATTCAAGAACCCATTCACCTTCGAGAATCCGATGCACCCTATCGACCAGGGCTTCATGGGATACTCTCAGAACGTGAGCAAGCTGGCTGGCTTCAGCGACCGTGCCGGCGAGCACGCATCCAATGGTCGTGACATCGGTTTGCAGCTTCAGGGTGACTTCCTCAAGAATGCCAACGGCCGCAACCTGCTGCATTATCAGATTGGAGTGTTCAACGGTCAGGGCACCAACACCAAGGACGTTGACAATCAGAAGAATGTGATTGGTGGCGTATGGGTAATGCCAGTAAGCGGCATGCGAATCGGTGCCTTCGGATGGACCGGTTCTTATGCAAGAAAGGGTAACTGGACTGAGACCGTAGCTGACCCAACCTCTAGCGTAGCCCCTGGTGCCACAAAAGAGGTTACCCATACCAACGAGGTTCGCAGCCTCAACCAGAACCGCTACGCCTTCTCTTTCGAATACAAGAAAGACGGTTGGATTGTACGTTCTGAGTACATCCACTCTACCGGCAAGGCATTTGCCAAGAGTCTCACCAGCTTCAACGATGCCAACTCCAAGGATTGCAGCCTGAACGAGAAGATTGGCAATAAGGCACAGGGTGTTTACGGATTAGTGATCGCCCCATTGGCTCAGCTGCCAAAGAACAGCCGTATCGACGTGAAGGCACGTTACGACATGTATCAGCCTAACGGCAAGAACAACATGCAGAAGACTCAGTATGAGGCAGGTTTGAACTTCCACATCGGCAAGCGAATCAGCATCCTCACCGAGTATGCATTGGTGAATGACAAGACCCTCGCCAAGCACAATTACTCCATGGCAGATGCAGAAGTCTGCTTCCGTTTCTAACACGCCCAGCGCCTGAAAGGGCAGAAGTAAGTTTGCTCCACACGCCCTGAAAGGGCAGAAGCTCCCAGACCAGGGTAACACCCTGGGTA
>JAIJLI010000607.1 GCA_022722495.1 Dialister sp.
TAGTGACTGGTAGCTAGGGATTAGGTTTACGATACGAGTAAACCGATAGTTTCAAACCTCCGCGGCGCTTTTGATTTTTATGCGCCGCACCACCATTTCTCATTTCTCATTCAAGTGAGGCTTTCATCCCCAATCAAGGGGCGACCCGCCCCTTGGGCTAACCCTGAACCCGCCCCCTTTTTGTGGTACAATATGACCAGAAGAATGACACGATCATGATGAGGAGGTGTTTCTATGAGATCATGGAAGAAACGCAGTATTTCTGCGGCTCTTGCGCTGACCTGTGTAGCGGCGCCCATGGCGCAGCCGATGACAGCGTATGCGGCGTCGACGGCGGAGAAGATCCTGTATGGCGCGGCGGCGATGGTTTTCATTTCCAGCTACTACTCCAAAATGGACGATCACAACCAGCTGCAGCTTCTGGATCAGTGCCAGCAGGAGACGGGCGTCTATGACTCGGCGGAAGCGGATAACCGTGTGCAGACCGTGTACCAGAATCTGAAGGATACAGGGCATGTGCTGCGTGATTACAAGGTCTACGTGTCGCCGAGCGAGGACATCAATGCGTTTGCCAGCTTGGGCGGTGTGCTCTGCGTGAATAAGGGGACGCTCGATGCGATGGATGATGATGAGCTTGCCTACGTCATGGCGCATGAGATCGCTCACGGCGAGAAGCGACACAGCGTGAGCGGCCTCAAGAAGCGCGTGGGGCTGGTGACGGCGCTGAATATTTATCTCGGAGACGCCTCGTATGGCGAGTACCTTCTGGGAAATATCGCGGCGAACTATGTATCGAATGCGGTCTTTACCAAGGATCAGGAAAAGCAGGCGGATGACTGGGGCTTCCAGTACCTGGTCGAAGCGGGCTATAATCCGGGAGGCGGTGCGGCGTCCATGGAAGTGCTGCGCGCGAAATACGGCGAGAGCTCGCCGTCAGGCATCAAGGCGGTCCTTGCCCCGGGCAATCACCCCAAGACCAGTGACCGCATCCATAAGAATCTCAAATGGATGAATGCGTACTCCGGCAAGCATGTCGAGGTCAAGGATGACTGGATCGTGGTGAATGGGGAGAAAGCCTTCTCACCCGCCCAGGACAATGCGTACAGCCAGAAGGAGCGTCTCTATCTCACCGCGGGCAAGCTCGTAAAGCTCTATCACGCAGGGCATGTCCCCGATGCCATCCTCGAGGGAGATCGGATCCGCTGCGGAAATACGGTCATTTATAAGCTGTCCTCCGAAGAGGATGGCAGAGCCTATACCGAGGCGCTGAATCAGGGGATCCGGAAGGATCGCGGTGAACGTGTCGTCAGTGATTTTGATATCGATCAAAGAGTGAAGAAGGACGCCGGGAACTAGTGGCTAGTGACTAGTGACTAGGAATTAGTAGCTAGGGATGAGTGACTAGTGACTAGTAGCGGGGGATTAGGGGCTAGGGATTGGTCACCAGGGACTAGACATCAGATTCCCGTATCGTCATTTCGAGCGAAGCGAGAAATCTTCCTTGCAGACCGATAAACGAAGGATGTGTAAAA
>JAIJLI010000608.1 GCA_022722495.1 Dialister sp.
GAAAACCACACGGGGCATGAGTCGAAGAATCTGGGAACAAATTGCCCGTAGCGGCTTTGCGAAGAGATCCTTCGACTCACTCCTCTTCTTTTCTGGCGAAGATGATTTCACATAGACTGTTATCGACCGCTCAGGATGACGGCTCGGGGAGTACCGCGAAGCATCACCTCATCCCCTCTTTTTCTCCGCTGAAATTCAGATAGGTGTCGAGGAGCATGGTATAGATGTCTGTCGGGCTTTTCTCCTTCCATTCGTGAAAGGTATCCCTGTGATAGATGAGCCATGGGAAGGAGATGAGGGTGGTTTCCGAATGGGCGAAAACGTTCTCCAATGTCTTGTGATAGGCTTTTTCGGAAATGGAAGCGCCAGCTGCATTTTCGTAGGATACATGCGGACGGCCGGCGTCATCGTAGAAGGTGTGCGTCGTGGCGATGGTTTTCGCATGGAGCGTCCCGTCCTGCAGGGAGAGAGTGAGATTCGCCGTCCCATATTCTGCGCCGTCGCGGTATTCATCTGTGAAGGAGTACCACTGTATGCCATCGATGTCGTTCACGCTCATCGGCACGTAGTTCGTCATCATGACGTCGGCTTCGGAGCTTGTATCGGGCCATGATCTCCCGCATGGGATGAGTGCATCTTTCGCTTCATTCACTTCGTAGATCTTTGTATATGTATGAAGCCCGGTACCGCCGCTCTCTGCGACAAGGATCTCCAGGCGGCCATTCCCGTCAAGATCGCTGCACATATAGCCGACGGTGTCCATACTGGACTCTCTGAGATCCCAGATATCACGGGCATCCGTGATGAGATGGATCTGCTCTTCTGCATCCTTTACCATCATGGCAGCCTGTGTGGGATGCGCGCATGGCAGGAATGTGAGAGCGAGCAGGATCAGGCATTGGCAGGTATGTTTCCACATGGGGATCGTCTCCTTTTCTTTCGTAATGGTGTCTGTCAAGTGATTCGTGATTTCTCCGGCATGCCTCTGCTTGTCAGAAGTATCTTACTCCCCCGCTGTGGCTACTGCCTGCTGCGGGGCCTCCGCTATCCGGGTCTCTGTCTTTTTCTTTCGGCGTGCGGATACGGTTCATGAAGAGGAAGGTGTAAGGTAGGTGGTGAGGCGGCAGACGGGTATCATCGCATAAGGACGTGGTTTCCTTCTACCTTTACTATATCAAAAGGTTATGAAAAAATCACGTTCATGATATAGAGGGATCCGGAGGCAGAAGACATCTTTCTCCACGCAAAAAGATCCCGCCTGCCTACAAGCAGACGGGACCCTTTCAAAACAGATATTTTTTCAAGAAATACACGATGACGCCGGCGAGGAAGATCACAGCACCCCATACCAGGAAAAACCAAGCAACTGCAAGCACGATCGCGAGGAATGCGATGATGCCTGCGATGTAGAGGGCCTTTTTCCACCACGGGATGGCTTTCACATCGATGAATTCGATATGGATCCCGCCATGCGGTGCTTCCTTTCGATATTCTTCCCCCTGTTCATTCAGGGTGAGTCCATGGTAGTCCTT
>JAIJLI010000609.1 GCA_022722495.1 Dialister sp.
GGAAGAGGGAAAGCTCTTGGCAACGAACAAGATCTTCGATGATTGTTCGGGAAAGACGAGCATCGCCAATGCCTTGCGTGATTTCCAGCGATACCTTTCATCATTCCCCAAGCGCATATCCGAAATGACAACATCCCATTCAGAGGATTCCCTCACAGCTTTCAGACCATCTCTGTAATTGTAGCATAAGATTGTTTCCCATCCCTTCGCCTCCAACTTCTTGCCTAACATATTGCAAAATGTAGGGCTGTCTTCAATGATTATTACTTTCTTCATGCTGTTACCTCCTCCATTTTCTTTTGTGCGGCTTTGATGATTTCCTCACCATGTGCGAAAACATCCTCAACCGCTTGGTTGATAACGTCGTCTGATAATGTAGAATCTTCAATCAGGTCAAAGAGATGGTTCAAAGACTCGTCAGATTGTACCATCATCCACGAGCTTCTTGCGTGGTGAATGACATCGGACATTTTCTTGCGGTTCTCCTCTTTGGCTACATTACGGATACTGCCCAATTAGACAAATAAAAAAGAGTGTCACGGCATTATATAGAAATAATGTCGTGACACTCTTTTTCTATTTTTTTGGTAATTATCTATTTGCTTCAACAATTTTGGCAATTCTTACACTAACTTCATATAGTAAGTATAACGGAATTGTTACCAAAACAAGAGTCATCAAATCTGGAGGTGTTATAATTGCTGCAACAAGCATAATGACAATCAAAGCATGCTTTCTATATCTCGCCAATAGTTGTGAAGATATGAATCCTAATTTTGCTAAAAAGAACATAATTACTGGTAATTGAAAAACAATCCCCATAATGAATGTCAAAGTTGTAAACGTTTCAACATAAGAATCCAATGTAATGGTACTGCGAATATTTTCAGAAACACTATATGTACCCAAAAAACGGAATGAAATTGGAAACAATATATAGTAGCTCATGAGGACTCCTATTATAAACAATAAATATATTATTACAGCTACGCTTACTGAATACTTCTTTTCGCTTTCATAAAGTGCAGGAGATACGAATTTGAATAGTTCAAAAAGGATATAAGGCGAAGCTCCTAATACCCCCAAATACACAGATGTTGTAATATGGGTCATGAATTGACTGGACAAGTCTGTTGCGATTAAATCAACATGGAATTTTTCAAAATGGAAATCATAACCACATAACGATACGATATTCTCTATAAACGTATATGTGGTGAAATTGTATTCACTTGGGGCTAATAATATTCCCCAAGTGGTCTCCTTACAAAAGAAAACGATTACAGAGAGCGTGCCAGCAACAGCAATAATGCGAAATAACATTCGACGGAACACTTCTAAATGTCCGCCGAATGTCATTAAATTAGAATCATTTTCTTTCGTCATTTTTCAATTCATCTTTTGATGGATTCTCTTCTGACTCCTTCTTTTCTACTTTTTCATTATTAGGATTTTCATCGGTTTCTTTGGTGTCATTGACTCCTTTTTTGAACTCTCGAACTCCTTGTCCTAAGCCTCGCATCATTTC
>JAIJLI010000610.1 GCA_022722495.1 Dialister sp.
TTTTTGCCGCCGCCGCTGTAGCCGGTGAGGGATACGATGTGGAGCGGGTAATTGATCGGAAGGATGCCTGCATGGACGAGCGGGTAAAGGATAGAGATCGCGCCGCTGGCGTGGCAGCCGGGGACGGCGACCTTCTCTGCTTGGCTGATGGCTTTGTACTGCTCAGAAGAGAGTTCAGGAAAGCCGTAGACCCAGTCTTCCTTGGTGCGGTGGGCCGTGGAGGTGTCAAGGATGCGGATGCCGGTGCCTTCGGTGGCTTTCACGATCTCGCGGGAGGCATCATCGGGGAGACAAAGGAACATGAGATCTGCATTCTTGGCATATTCCACGATGGTGGGGATATCTTTTCTTTTTTCATCGGGGAGAGAGAGAAGCTCGATGTCGCTTCGGGAAATCAAACGATCGTGCAGTCTCAGGCCCGTGGTCCCCGATTCACCAACAATGAATACTTTCGGCAGTTTTTGCGTAGTCATAATGATTTCCTCCTCTCTTACTTTTCGATGGGATAGTCAGCAAAGGTAGCGACCATGACGGCTTTGATGGTGGGCAGGCGGTTCGCCGCTTCCTCAAAGGCGAGTGAGAATGGGGCTTCGAAAACGTCGTCGGTGACTTCGATGCCGTCCAAGCCGAAACGCTCGTAGATGTCTTTTCCGACCTTGGTCTCTGTATTGTGGAAAGCAGGCAGGCAGTGGCAGAAGACGGTCTCCGGATTTCCTGTGTTCTTGATCATGTCCAGGGTGATGCGGTATGGCATAAAGAGCTTGATGCGCTCGCCCCAAAGCTCATAGGGATCGCCCATCGTGACCCATACGCCGGTATAGATGACATCAAGGCCCTTGACGCCTTCTACCGGATCGTCGGTGAAGGTGAAGGTCGCGCCTGTCTTCTTCGCGATCTCCTTGCACTTGGCGGTGAAGTCATCCTCCGGGAAGAACTGGGCAGGTCCGATGATGCGGAAGTCCATGCCGGCAAGGGCGGCGCCTGCCATCAGGGCGTGTGCCATGTTTGACTGGCCGTGTCCGACATAGGCATAGGAGATCTGGTTCAGCGGCTTTTTGAAGTGCTCCTTCAGGGTGAGGAAATTCGCCAGTGTCTGTGTCGGGTGGTCATAGTCGGTGAGGCCGTTCCAGACGGGGACACCGGCTTTTTCGGAGAGCTCTTCGACAGCGCTCTGGTCGAATCCGCGGAATTCGATGGCATCAAACATGGAGCCGAGCACGCGGGCGGTGTCAGCGATGGATTCTTTCTTGCCGATCTGGCTTCCGGTCGGGCCAAGGTAGGTGGTGTAGGCTCCCTGGTCACGGGCAGCGACTTCGAATGCGCAGCGTGTGCGGGTGGAGTCTTTCTCAAAAATAAGGGCAAAATTTTTGCCCTTTAATGTCTGGGCTTCTTTGCCTTCTTTTTTGTCTTTTTTCAGCTGGGCTGCAAGGTCCAGATAGTAGGCGAATTGCTCGGGCGTATAGTCGAGCATCGTGAGGAAGGATTGATGTAAGACTGGATTCATGGTGAGATCTCCTATGGGGGGTTC
>JAIJLI010000611.1 GCA_022722495.1 Dialister sp.
GATCGTGTCATCGACTTGTCCATGCCGGCTTTTGGTGAAATCTCTGGGATTCGTCACTGCCATCTCCATGAGGCCGCCTTCCAGAGCACGTTTGATCATGCTCTGATGGAAGAAGGCTTCTATGAATTCCGGAAATAGCGATAAGATATCGATTTTCATGGACTTACTCCCATTCCAAAAGCTTGACTGTCATGGTGCCGCCTGCAGGGTCTACATGAAGGATGCAGGGCGGGATCGCAGGGATCAGGGTCTCCTTTCCCTCTTCGGAAATGACGCTGTACACGTTATTTGCCTTGGTCTCGATGATCTCCTTCAGGATACCGACAGGCTCGCCCTCTTCAGTCACGACTTTAAGTCCTAAAAGCTCGTGGTAGTAGTAGGTGCCGTCTGTCCGCTTTGGCAGCGCCGAGGCAGGCACTTCGACTTCCATACCACGCATGAGCTCGGTCTGGTTTCTGTCTTCTACGCCTTCCACATGGAGAATATAAATATTCTTGTGCGGACGACAGGACATGAGCCGATATTTTTTCCCCCCGATCCAGAGATACTCCAGCGAACGGATCACTTCCGGCCGATCAATATCGGGGAACATACGCAAATCACCCCGCACACCATGCGGGGCTACGATTCGGCCGATGAGTACCTTGACATCGGATTTCATATCATTCACGGAAAGCAATAATCTTACCGTCTTCAACCAGGATTTCCCCGCCTACGATGTTGTTCATATCGTCACCGACATGAATGGTCACGAGACGGTTGATCGGTGCGCGGTTGAGTTCTGCACCGATAGCCAGCTTTTCCAGGTGTTCTTTATCGTTCGTCAGCTTTTCCTTCACCTGCTGCATCTGCGCCTTCTGGGCTTCAAATGAAGCACGGAGCTGGGAAGCTGCTTGGATATTGACTTTAGCCTGTTCAGCAATGCGGCCGTTTGCCTGAAATTCAAGCTGAGCCATATCATGTTCGACACGCGACAGGTTCGTATTGATTTCATTCAGCAAAGTGGTCTTCAGTGCCTCTGTCAGCTTGGACTTCACAGCGACAGGGACAAGGATCTGCATTTCATCCATAGGGCACCCCTTAGATAATATCGACAGCGACCTTGCGATTTTCACGCAGAGCCCCTGCTTTGACTACGGTGCGGATGGCATTCGCAATCCGGCCTTTTCTACCGATCACTTTGCCCATGTCTTCAGGAGCGACGTGGACCTGGTAGATCTCCAGGCTGCCTTTCTGAAGAATGGTGACGGTGACGGCATCAGGATTTTTGACGAGAGCCTTAACCAGTGTTTCCACCAATTCCTTCATCTTGCGTCCTCCTTATTTCTTTGCTTCTGCAAACTTAGCGAGGATGCCGTTCTTTCTCAGAATGGAACGAACAGTGTCGGTCGGCTGTGCGCCTTTTCCAAGCCAGGACAGAACCTTTCCTTCATCGATCTTTACCGGAGCGTCCAGTTTAGCCGGGTCGTACCAGCCGATGGTATCGGTCGGTGCGCCGTTTCTAGCTGCTTTGGAGTCGATAACGAT
>JAIJLI010000612.1 GCA_022722495.1 Dialister sp.
CCAGTTCTTCAGCGGAGCCTGTGTCATGGAGTCCTTGAAGTCAGGGAACACCTTGCCTCGTTTCTCTGGCGAATAGCCTATCAGTTCCAAGGCTTCCTCGCTGATGGGGTTATGTACGATGTCCTTTGTCTTCTGCATTCGTGTGGTGACATACATCACGCCATCATTGCCGTATGGCTGTATCTCATCCCAAGTGAGCTTCTTAATATCGCTCTTTCTCAATGCCGTTAGGCAGGAGAACAGGAAGGCTCGCTTCAAGGCAGGAGCAGAGCATGGAGTGGAAGCCAAGCGGATAACCTCGTCTTGTGAAAGGTGCTCCTTGTCAGTCGGGATTGTCTCGATACGCTCCAAGAAACCGTTCGGGTTCTCCTTTATCTTATGGTCACGATAGGCTGTGTGGATTGAAGCACGGAAAGTTGACCAGTAGTTGGCTGCCGAGTTGATATGTAGCTTTCTGTTCTTATGCAGTCCCTGTGGTGCTGTCAGCAGATACTCACGAAATCTGTTGCACAAGTCCACGTTTATCTCCCCGAAGGTACACTTGCCTTGCGTGAAGGTACGGAAGTGCATATAGACGTGTTGCCACTTGGAGTTCTTTTTGTCTGCCAGTTTCTTGAAATAGGCAAGGAAATCGCCTTTCATCTTCTCCTTGTCGAAGAAATCGTAACGCTCGTTGACGATAGCCTCGAAGCGACGGCAGCGTATCGCCTCGGCTCTTGCCGTAAGGTTGAGGTTGTACTTCTGTTCCGTCTGGTTCTTCGGCTTGGCATAGATGTAGATGCCAAGCGACTCATGGCGGATGACTTTCATCGTGCTCTCGTCACGATAGCCTGGATAATAGTCAAGATAATAGGACAGCATGTGTCCGTCCTTGATTTTGCGTGTACGCAATGATACGGTCTTGCAATGCTCATAACTGATATGTATTATTGATGATTATTCGTGGTGAAGGGTCTCTTCACGGCTGCAAAGGAATAAAATGATGCATCCGTGACTCCAATTATTCATAGTAACTGATGGATAATGCTGAAATCATTTGAAATCACAGTCCTTTTGCTGCCCTTTCTGCCATTGCTCGCTCCACATCCGTCTTCAAAAGCAGATTTTTTACACCCACTTTTACCTTGCTGATATGATGCACTCTTACGATATGACAGATATTGGCACTTGTCAGACCATACAACTGTTGCACTTGTTCAGTGGTATAATAGTTGTCATCGTTCATGAGGTCAGTCCTGCGCAGTTCTTCAAGATGTTCCTTGGAATAATAGGTGCGACCATACTCACGTTTGGTCGGTATCTTATGGCGGTAGGTGTATGCCCTAAGTGCTGACTTGCTCATGCTAAAGGCTTCCTCTACATCATCAGCAGTCACCCATTCCGTGATACTGTTGAGGTCAACGGCTATACCAAAGAACTCGTCAATATGCCGTTTGCTGTAATAGTTCTTGCCAGCGATACGGCACATCGGTATCTGGTTGCGCTTGGCGGAGATGTAGAGCCAAGACTTCTTGACCTTATAAA
>JAIJLI010000613.1 GCA_022722495.1 Dialister sp.
AGTATGACAGTGACGCGATGCGTACCCTTTTCGTCCGGAACGGGTACAGCCCGGCAGAGGGCGATGACGCGGATGTCTATGTCATCAATACCTGCTCTGTCACCAGCGTCGGTGACAGAAAATCTCGCCAGATGGTGCGCCGCATCCGCCGCGCGCATCCGGATGCCATCATTGCCGTCGCAGGCTGCTATGCCCAGCTTGCGCCGGAGGTCTTCGAGAAGATGGGGGATGTCGATGTCATCGTCGGCCATCAGAATCGCACGCATATCGTCGAGTATGTGGAGAAAGCGAGAACGGCGGAGCAGCCGCTGAACGAAGTCGTGGACATCATGAAGGTGAAGGATTTTGAAAATATGGAGGTCGACCCGGAAGGAGAGGTCAAGACCCGCGCCTTCATCAAAGTGCAGGAAGGCTGCGACAATTACTGCACCTTCTGCATCATTCCCTATGCGCGAGGCAAGCTGAAGTCAAGAAAGCAGGAGGATGCCGTTTCCGAGATCCGGAAGCTTGTCGCTCGCGGCTATCGTGAAGTCGTGCTGACAGGCATCCATCTTGGCAACTATGGCAAGGATCTCCATGACGGGACGTCCCTTTCCAGCCTTGTCGCCGAGCTCGTCAAGATTCCGGAGCTTCTCCGCATCCGCTTAGGTTCTATCGAGTCCGTCGAGCTTTCGGAAGAGCTGATCCGGATCATCCAGAATGAGCCGAAGGTGTGCCGTCACCTCCATCTTCCCATCCAGTCAGGCTCCGACAGCGTGCTGAAGGGGATGAACCGCCATTACCGCCTTGCCAAGTACAAGGCACTGATCACCGAACTGCGCGATAAGATCCCGGGCCTTGCTCTGACGACAGATCTCATCGTCGGCTTTCCTGGAGAAACGGAAGAAAACTTCAAGGAAACACTGGAGACATTGAAAGAGATCCGCTTCTCCGGTATTCACGTATTCCCGTACTCCCAGCGCACCGGTACGCCGGCGGCGACCTATCCGGATCAGGTCTCGAATGAGGTGAAAAAGGAGCGAGTCCATCGCGTACAGGAGCTGGAAAAAGGCATCGCGAAGGACTACCGCGATCAGTTCCTCGGCAAGGTCGTCCATGTCCTCGCCGAAGAGGTCAAGAACGGCTGGTACGAGGGTCTTACGGATGAATACATCCGCGTCACCATCCGTAGTGAAGGTGTAGAGCGGGGTATCATGTACCCGGTCTGCATCACCGCCATCACCGAAGAAGGAATGGTGGGGGAAGTCGTTACCGCGTGATGCGAATGGAGACCTTTTGAAGAAAGGATCCGGATTCGGGCCTGTGAGGTCAAGACCTACAGCACCTCGCAGCCTTTCATTTACGATTTAAGGAGGAATCACCATGTCTGACTGCATTTTCTGCAAGATCGCTACCGGCGAAATCCCGAGCACCAAGGTTTACGAAGATGACAACTGGTTTGCATTCAAGGATATCGAGCCCTGCGCACCGGTCCATATCCTTGTCATTCCTAAAAAACATGTCGATAACATTCTGGCTTT
>JAIJLI010000614.1 GCA_022722495.1 Dialister sp.
TTCCGTTTTGGATAGGGTATAGGAGTTATTCAGAATGGCCCCTTTAGTAGGTATATTGAATCGTTCATAGTCATTCCAAGAGAAGCCACCGGCGGTGGGAGCAGAAATATTGACCAAGGGGATCCCATTGGCTGTTTCCTGCACTAATGGATACCGATTTCCTGTGGCTCTCTGGTCTGGCAGAATCGGTGCTTCCGCAAAAATAACAGTATCAGCGAAGCACGCTCCTGCTAAGAGAAAGCTCATGATTTTTCGAGCTAATAGATTGAGATATTTTCTTTTCATGAAGTATGACACTTCCTTTGAATTATCGGTGACTGGTGGACTAGTGACTGGCGACTAGGGAGAATAAAAACCAGTCACTAGTCACCAGTCCACTAGTTGCTTATTGTATATTTCTAAAATTTGCAAGTAATAGTGAATCCCATCGGCCACCGTTTCGTATGATATCCTTCAGGTTTGTATAATGCTCTACTGATAAACGCATCGTAGGAAATACCAGAGGAAAAGGTTCCTCTCATTCCGATAGTAGCACCGGCAATGGTTCTGCCGACTAATGTGTCTGTGCTCACGCCATAGACAGCTCCCACATCCAACCCCATATAAACCTCACTATGTAAAGATGGAATCGTGCTGGCTAATTCATTTCGTAAGTACCAACCACTTTCGCCCATGAGAGTGTACTCTCCATCAAAGCCATTCACAGTATATCTGTTTCCTATACTTAGCATATCCACGCCATAGAGACGATTTCCCTTGGTATTCCATTGTCCATGAAGGGAACTGGAAAAAGTAGCGGGGCGATGTCCCATGGTAAAAGGCTGATACCAATCTACATCAAAGAGCCACATCTGGTATCTTGTCTTTGGCGTATCTGGATATTCATTTTCTTTCTGCGCACCGAACCATCCCATACCTTGTTTGTGCGCTAATCGAAGATACAAAGTATTTCTTCCGAAATAGATTCGGTCATTGAATCCAATTTCCAAAGCTGATGTGTTCATGGCCTGCACAGGAATTTCCGCATCATTGATGAAATAATGAGAATCTCGTTTGCTCACCGTAATATCCATGGATCGTCTTTCTGTCTGAGAACGAGAAATCATATGCTCCAGACTTACACGGCTCGTTTGCGACTTTCCGGAACTGGTAAAGTCATATGGCTTAGAGAAGACAAGTTGGTTGTACCAATTTCTGCTATGGCTGATGGTCAGTCTATTTTTGCCATAGGGAATCGAATAACTGAAGCTCTGGCTTCGTGTCCCCTTTTCACTCCAATCACGATTAGTGTCTAGCGTATTGGATATGTATAAGACATCATTGGCATTGAATACTCGATCAAATCCAAGACTGGTTGTAAATTGGTCTTTCCCCGTTTCTTTCATCCCAGAATCATCAAAAGACAAACTGCCATGGACTTGTTTCTGGCTATGAATGGTGAGTTCCAAATCCGAAAACCCCGGTTCATTGGGTGGAAGGATTTTCATAGACACATCGAGCGAAGAGACCCGCTTCATAT
>JAIJLI010000615.1 GCA_022722495.1 Dialister sp.
CGACTTCTCCTGACGTGATATTGAGCGCCTGATTCACCGCCACATGGCCTTCCGCATTATCCAATTTCCGCGCAGCCGAAAGCAAGCCATTGCCATAGGCAGTGACGTTTCCTTGCTCGTTATTCAGTTCCGCTGTTTTGACATCCAGATTCCCACCAGCTGCGATCGTTCCGTTTTGGTTGTCCATCAATGTCTTCGTAGCGAGAGTGACATCGCCATTGGCCAGAATACGGCTGTTCTCATTTGTGATGGTGCGATCCGAAGAAATGGCAAGATGTCCCTCGCTTGCTATCACGGACTGGTTCACCACATCGCCCGCGTGAATCTCTGCATGGCCTTCTGCACCGATGGTCTTCGCATTCGTCAGCGTGCCTTCCGAGGTGAGAGACAGATATCCGCCAGACGCGATAGTGCCCTTATTCAGTATGTCCTTTGCGCGAATCGTCGCTCCATCCTTTGTATGGATGATGCCCGTGTGATACAGATTGCCCTTGCTGTCGATCACAAGGTCCTGCGCCTCAATGGCACTTTGGAGTTGTGCAGGAATGTTTTCTTCCGTCAATACGAAAAAGATACGTCCTGCATTCATGGCACCAAGGTCTGCGGCATCAATAGCAACCTGCGGCTTCACTCCGCTGCCTTCGATGGCCGCTACTGTACCACTTTTAGCATCAATGACATTCGCGCCCGTCGTCACCTGAAGCGTCTCTGCTTTGATCTGCCCCAGGATCTTTGCTGCGCGGGTATACAGTTCGATGGCATCGGCCTTCTCCCCATTGAGGCCTTTACCGTCGATCACAATCATCGCATCATTCGAGACGCGAATATCTTTCCACTGATTGTCCCGACTATACTCCGGCTTGCCCGTGGTGAGTATGGCGCGACCGGTATTGATGAAGCCGCCGCCATTCACGGTGATGCCGTTCGGATTTGCGATCACTACATCGGCCTTCGTACCTGCCACTTCGAGAAAGCCGTTCATCGTCGTGGGATGGCCGCTTGTCACCTGATTCAAGATGATCTTCGCCGGGCCGCCTGCCATATTCGCATTGCCCTGTACAAAGCCTGCGAGTTCTGTTTTCGAGAGGGTATAGGAGTTATTTAGAACGGCCCCTTTTTCGGGCACGTTGAAGCGCTCATAGTCATTGCGAGAGACTCCGCCAGCTGAAGGTGCGGCAATATTGACAAGAGGAATGCCGCTCGCCGTTTCCTGCACGAGGGGCTGGCGGTCAGATGGAGCTTTTGTGTCTGGCAGAATGGGAGAGGCAGCCAGGAGAATGGTATCTGTATAGAAAAGGCTCGCAAGAAGAGCGGCTGCGATTTTCTTAACCAGTGTATTGCGTTTCTTCATGATTCATACTTCCTGTTTCTAAAAATGCCAACTCATAGAGAAAGAGGGCACCCATTTCCGCGTATGATACCCTTCCGGATGATACAGCGCACGGCTGATAGAGGCGTCATAGGAAATGTGAGAGGGGAGATGTCCGCGAAGTCCTATCGCCAAGCCTGCAA
>JAIJLI010000616.1 GCA_022722495.1 Dialister sp.
CCTCTCCATGCTGTATGCCTACTATCGCGCCATCAAAGAGCCCGGTATGAGCGTCATCCTGACCATCCTCTCCCTCGGAAGCCGCGTCATTCTTGCCTATGCCCTCTCCGCCCTCCCCTTCTTCGGCGTCACCGGCATTTGGCTCTCCATCCCTATCGGCTGGGCGATCGCAGATGTGTATGGGGTGTGGAAAGGGATGCGGGGAAAATGACAGGCCCCGTCCGTATCTTCTGCCCGCCGGCCTACCCATGCCTTCCCGATACGTTTCCCCGTCCCCTCTAGCTATTTCCTATTCGCCTATAGTATAATAGAAAATATTTTGACGTAAGAGAATGGGGGAGCGCAGGAATGAAGAAATACGTGGTCATGATCCTGATCGCGATCGTGCTGATCATTGGCGGCGGTACATTTGCCTATTTCCACTTTGCCAATGGCGGACCATGGCAGGGGACATGGTGGGGCGTGCAGGACGCCGGCGTAAACTGGTCCGGCGATCACATACGAAATCTTGAGACCGTCACCTTCACCCAGAATGACGACAAGACCATCACCGTAGACCATAAGGTCCAGCAGGGCAGCCGTGAAGTACCGGGCAGTCTCACCGGCACAGGCCGCATCGATGGCGGCCGTCTGGTCATCACGCCGAAAAACGGAGGCAAGGAGCTGGCTCTCTCCTACAGCGCGGTCTCCAGATCCATTGATACCCCTTTCACGAATGCGGACAAGAGTACCGTCACACTGAAGGCACTCGCCCCGGAAAACAATGAGGAGATGGAATCCATACGAAGCGAGATCGTCCAGATCTCTCAAAAGCCGGAAAATAAAATCGATACGACTTTATCGAAAGCAAAAAGCTGAAAAGAAAAGCGTGCATGTCGTTCTCTGACAAACGACATGCACGCTTTTTATGTTGCCGGGGGGGCTTCCCATGGGATCGCGGCGATGGCAGCGGCTTTCCGCCAATCTATGCCCCGATATCCGAAGGTCGTATTTCGACGTTTCATGAAATAGCAGGGGCCGCTCCCTACTCCTTGCTCTTCGCTTCGATCGCCGCCGTCTCTGCTTCTTCTGCCATGGCCTCCTTGGCTTCCTTGAGCGCCGCCTCTCTCACGGCCTCCTGCTTTTCCTTTTTCTTGGTGAAATGGGAGATGACCTCCGGGACCATGTTCAGCACCTTATCGATGGTGCCATTCGGCCCTGAATTCTTGATAGAGAAGAGCTCGACGCGTTCCCCCTTCATGATGAGGACGGCGGTCGGTGTCACCTTGCCGCCACCGGCGCCCCCTACGGCATTCGTGCCCTGACTGCCGGTGCCGAAGCCGAAGGAAATATCCACAAAGGGCACGATGGTCGCATCACCCAGCGGCTGCTCCGGGGCGATCTGATAGGTCTGACCGTGGTACATCGCCAGCGCCTGACCATACGCCTGCTTCAGGTATTCACGGAAAGCGGCAAAATAGGCCTCACGCTGCGCCGGGGTTGCGTCTTTGTAATAGCGGCCCAGCACCAG
>JAIJLI010000617.1 GCA_022722495.1 Dialister sp.
GCTAATGCCTGTCTTTCTCTTTTGCCCAGTGATTTTGTTGAAAAGAACCATTTGTTGAGAGTTTGTTGAGAAGATAAGTATTTGACAATCATGCCAATACATGCCATTCTCAACAATTCATCAGAAATACATACACCACTTAATCCACAGTAAAACATGAACATTCAAGAAGCAAAGCAAATCAAGATTGCAGACTACCTGCAAAGTTTGGGACACCGCCCTGTCAAGCAGCAGGGCGCAAACCTTTGGTACAAGTCACCGCTGAGAAATGAGAGTGAGGCATCTTTCAAGGTGAACACCATGATGAACAGTTGGTTCGATTTCGGAATGGGCAAGGGCGGCAACATCATCACCCTTGCGTCATACCTCTACGCATCAGACAGCTTGCCATATCTCTTGGGCAAGATGGAGAAGCAAGCACCCCATGTACGCCCGACCGACTTTTCTTTCCCTCAGCAAGCTTCCGAGCCGAGTTTTGAGAGATTGGAGGTTAGGGAACTCAACCGCCCTGCACTCCTACGCTATCTGAGCGAGCGTAAGATTAACCTGCATATTGCCAGAAAGGAATGTGTGGAACTCCACTTCTCGCATGGTGTCAAAAGCTACTTCGCCATCGGTTTCAAGAACAAGTCGGACGGTTACGAGGTGCGTAACCGATTCTTCAAAGGCTGCATGTCACCCAAGGATATCACTCATATCCGACAGCAAGGCGAGCCAAGATACACCTGCTACGTGTTCGAGGGTATGATGGACTACCTCTCCTTTCTCTCGCTGCGCTTGCAGAAGTTTCCGTCTTGTCCGTCATTGGACGCACAGGACTATGTGATACTCAACTCTACAAGCAACGTGGACAAGGCTATTGATACACTCCACGGCTACGAGCGCATCAGTTGTCTGCTCGACAACGATGACGCAGGGCGGAAGGCAACGTTTGCCATCGAGACCGCCCTCGGTTATCGTGTGAGAGACGCATCCCACTTATACAGTGAGTACAAGGACTTGAACGACTATCTGTGCGGAGTGAAATCCAAACAGTCAGTACACCAAGTACAGCCTGTTAAGCGGACTGTTCCACCTCGTAAGAGAGGCGCAGCCTTGGGTATGTGATGTGGTTCCTGCCCCAATGGCTATTCTGAACGGAAAAGCCATAGCTCAATAGGGCGTTTTCTTGACGCAGTGGCACACCACCGCTAAAAACACCCATTGAGCAAAAGGGGCATCCCCTTTTGAAACCCCGTGAGTCATGCGCAGGGCGCAATGCGGCAAGCGGAATTGTATAACTCAAAAACAAGTTTATTATGGGACATTTCAGTTTGGATTTCAAGAAGGCGAAGGGCAGCTCGGACGCAAGGGAATCAGACCACATCGAGCGCAAGGTGATACCCGACAACGCCGACCCGACAAGAACACACCTCAACCGTGAGCTTGTCAAGATGCCGAGCGGTGTGTATGGTCGTGACGAAGCCATCGCCCACCGCATCAAGACGGCAGGCATCAAGCGCAAGATA
>JAIJLI010000618.1 GCA_022722495.1 Dialister sp.
GTCTTATGCACAAAATAGGTTCTGCCGTCATTCTCTAATAGCACTTCCAACTTCCTCACTTTACTGTTATGAACGAAGATGTAAGACCATGTTGTTCCGTCCGATTGACGACACTTCTTTATCGCAGAACCAGTCTTTGCGTCTGGCTCTGTAACGTGGTTGCCCTTTGGAGAAACAAGTTTCTCGTCGGCTGTAGAAAAAGAACTCGTACCATCCGGTTTCATAAATCCTGCTCTACTTTATGTCCTCAGCTGCAACCATACATGATGGTTGTGGAAGCTTAGTCAATTTGTTATTGTTGCGCATAATCTTAATCGTATTATGAGTGCTTGGCATGCAGCCTCTACACATGTATCTTTATCTTACATTTGTTGCACACTCTTATGGTAAGAGAGCAAAAACAACCGAATTGACCACAAATCGACTGTTTGGAGAGTTCTTTCAAGGCGGATTTGCTAAACATTTGTGTTAAATTTGGGGAGTGACATATAGAAAATGATAAAATTTGACACGTAATCCAACTAATTTTCGTACTTTTGCACCAAGTTGTATCTCTTACCATAAGAAAGGGCGAAGTTTGCTAAACATTTTAACCCATCATTATGGTGGTGTGGTAAACATAACTATTTATTTACAACTCTTTCAAGATCTTTCTTATAATCCGCTCGTTGGCTTCATTGATGGTTGCTACGTCTATAGACTGCAAGTAAATTTGTGTGGTCTTGTATGAGTTGTGTCCCATACCCTCGCTGATGGTAGCTATCGGGATATTCATGTGCAATGCTACGCTTGCCCACGTGTGGCGTGCCACATAGGTGGTCAGCGGTATCTTCAAGCCTACCATCTCACCGATTTTCTTAAGGTTGTAGTTCGTGTTATGCTCTACCTTGCGGTATGCGGTGTATGGAGAGGATTCCTTGCCTGTCAAGATGGGTAGCATATATGGCGAATCCTGAGTTTGCTCGGCATATTTGTCGATGATGGCTTGCATCGGTTTAATCCACTCAATGTTGAGGTTTTGGTGGGTCTTGCGACGGTTGTAGTTCACCAAACCACACTTCAAATCGGTCTTCTTCAGGAACGCCATATCCACAAATGCCATGCCCCGGAGATAGAAGCTGAGCAGAAACAGGTCTCGTGCCTTATCAAGTGATGATCCTCTTGGCAGGTCCAATTTCTCTATTTTACGAATATCCTTTACAGTAATGGCTCGTTTGGCAGTTCTCACGTTAGCGGTCTGCACGTGAGAAAAGATATCATTGGGTGGAGCTTGCCCTGCTTCCACCGCCTTGTTGTAGAGGGTGCGCAGGGTTCGCAGATAGAACGCAACAGTGTTTTGTCCGATACCTCTGTTGAACAGCCATGCTTGGTACATTTCCATCATCTCGCTGGTCATCTGAGAGAAGGCAAGGTCTTCATTGTCACGAAACTCCATGAATCGGTTAGCTGCATTAGCATAGTTGTTCTTGGTGCCGATGCACTGCATCTGCTCCTTCTTGGCTATCTG